>NZ_LXYF01000095.1:0-9146 GCF_002894065.1 Sphingobium sp. SA916 | reverse complement strand
AGACCATCGAACACCGACGCTTGCAGCACCGCAAGCTCGCCGCTTAATATCAACCCCAGGACGAGGCCCGCGCTCCGCTAATCTACGCCGCGATCTGCGCCAAATGTTCTGACGACAGACAGGCTTGGGCACCACCCTTTCCTGGGTTCTGCACCGCTGACGATGCCGAAAGCCCGAGAGCGGTGCCAATCAGGCTTCTCCTCGCAGATACTCTCCGTCAGGCGTGACCAGCTTTATGAGGCGACGCCCGCCCTGCATCTTCCCATCGCAAAAATCCGGTGAAGGGATGGAGATATGGGGAAGCGACAGCCTCTCAGCATCCCTCAACTCCGCCCTGCGTTGCGGACGCCCCATGGGGCAGCTTTTTCAACGCTGCGTGTGCGCGGCTCAGGCGGTCAGTCTTGAACCGTCAACGCTGAACCACCATTGCAGAACGGGAGCGCCCCGTCGCAACGCGGCACCTCTCTTCCAGATCGGCAGTTCATCCTTTCGCCGCTATTTTGAGGGGTTATGGGCATTCTTCACGGACGCCGCCATTCCTGTCGAGAAAGCAATCGCCCCGCAGTCGACCATTTCGGGCCAGTCAGCCGCTGGTGCCACATAGCTGAAAATCGGACATGGGATGGACTTCCCCTCCTACGGTTCGGGCGTGGACTTGCTCAACCGGAACAGGGCGCTGGCGTCGCTTCAATGGTGAGATGGTGAGATAGAGCGCTGCAAGATACGGTGTCCGTCGCCCACCTGCCTCCAATCGCGAAGGAAGAGCGTTTTAAGAGCACCCTCCCCCATGCCTCAGTAATTCCATTGCACCTGTGTACGGATAAGATTGCCTTCCGCACGACCTGTACGGCGTTCGTCGGCTTCGGCGCGCTTCATTCGGGCGAAGGCAAGGGTGAATTCCAGCGCTTTCCACGGCTGCCATTCGACGCCCAGTTCCAATTCGTCGGTTTCCAGACGCGGCGCATTCGTGCCCGCCTTCCACCCGCCGCGATAATATTGCCAGCGGCCATAGGGCATCAGCGTACCGATCGAGTCCGTGGGCATGCGGTACATCATCTGGACATAACCGCCGTTCAGCTTCCTGGTCAGGATGGATTGGCTGGCGCGATCATATTCCGGCCCCTTGCCCCAGTTCCATTCTGCCTGGATACCGAAGGGCTGCGGGTAGAGCATGGCGTGGATGCCGAGGCGATCGTCATCATAGGCCACGGAACTGACCGAGCCGCTGCGCAGTTCGGGCTGCACGTCATTCATCATTGCAGAGCCGCCGATTTCGAACACCTGCCCGGCCAAGGCTTCGCCCAGGCCATCCAGTTCGAAAGGCCAGGTAGCGAAGGCGACCTTCATCAGACCCCGATTCTGTTCCGTCCTGTTGGTGCCCTGCCCGTTAAAGGCGCCTATGCCGAATGCGCCGTAATTGCCGAACAGCTTCTGGCCGTCATGCGACAGCCGATCCCAGATTTTCTGCACCGAAGGTGGGGTATAATAGCCGACAATACCAAGGTCTCGTTCGCTGGGTACCGCGCTGTTAATTGCATCGCTGCGATCGAGCGTCAGGCGGTTGGACGAGGACTGCATATTCTCCCAGCCAAAAGGCACCTTCGACTGGCCGAAACGCAGCCGGAAACTCTTCCCCTTGTCAAGGAAGACGTCGGCATAGGCGTCCCGCAATTGAGCGAAGCCCTCCCGCCGCTCGCTCCCCGCCTGGTTGTTCACCGCGGTGGCGAAATCGGATTGAAGATAGAGCGACACGCGATCGGAAATGTCGCCCTGGAGCACCAGCCGCGCACGGCGCAGCGAAAAGCTGCCCCGGTCCGAGATCGAACTGTCATGGACCGATCGAAGGCGGGAAACGCCGGCAGGCGCGCTATCGTCGCCTGACAGAAAGGCATTGTAGCGCATCTGGGTATAGCCCCGAAGCGAGAGCCGTTCGTACCACGCCTTCGACCTGGCTTCCGGGGCCGATGCGGGCGCGGCGGCCGGCGGCTGCACGGGTGCACTGGCCAGGGCGGCAGATGGCGTAGCGGCAGAGACAGGAACGGCCGCAGCGGGCTCCGCGGCGGCGGGCGCGGACCTGCTGGCGGCGAGCGCGGATGTCAGCGCCTGCACCTGCGCCTTCAGTTCATCGATCTGGCGTTGCAGTTCCACATTGCTCTGGGCGTGCGCCACCTCCGGCATCAGCGCCAGCAGGCTTACCATCATAACCCTGCTTTTGAACATCTTCACCGGCACCGACTGACTCCCCCTGTGTCCACTGGGTGCGGCGGCTATGGCATTTCAGCGACAATGGGATGACAGTAATATTTCATTTTGATGACAGGTGGCCGCACCATTGCCCCGCAGGTCCGGGCAGGCTGCTCCCCGCTTCTCGATAGCAGGGCCAGATGACGGGAAAGTGCATGTGCCGTAGTTTTTTGGAGGACCTTTTCCGACCCTATCTCTCGCGCATGGCTTCCTTGGCCTTGTTGATCGGCTTCATCAGATAATCGAGCACGGTCTTGCGGCCGGTGCGGATTTCGACCGTCGCGACCATGCCGGGCATGATGGCGTGGTCCTTGCCGTCTTTGGTCCGCAGGCTGGAATGCCGGGTGCGGACATAGACGCGGTAGAAGACCTGATCGCGATTGACCTCATCCTGCAGGGTGTCGGGGGAGATGCGGTCGACCGTGCCGTCCAGCGTACCGTAGATGGACGGATCATAGGCGGTGATCTTGACCGTCGCGGGCAGCCCCGGACGAATGAAGGCGATGTCGCGCGGGCTGATGCGCGCTTCGATGAGCAGCTTGTCCTCCAGCGGCACGATCTCCATCAGCGAACCGCCGGGCTGGAGCACGCCGCCAATGGTCGTCACTTCCAGATTCTTGACGATCCCCCGCACCGGAGAGGTCAAGATGGTGCGGTTCAACTGATCGCGCCGGCCGCTCATCACCTGATCGACCACTTCCAGTTCGGCCTTTGTCTTCGCATAATCGTCATTGGCCTCGATGATGAACTGGTTGCGCAGGGAATCGAGCTTGGCCTGCAGTTCATTTTCCTGCCGCTGGAGCTGGATGACCTCGACCTTGTTGGCCGCGCCCAGTTCGACCAGTGGCGTGGTCATCTGAAGCTGGCGGCGGACGAGCGCGAGCGATTCCCGCAGGCTGGCCGTGGCGACCTGAAGATTCTGGCGCCGGGAACGGAGCAGTTCCATCTCCCGCTCGACCAGTCCCGGAGTCTGGCGGACCTCCGCGCCGAACCGGGGCTCTCCGCCAGTGATCTCCGCCTCCAGCCGGGCTGCCGCGGCCTCCAGCGAGCGCGCCTTGGCGACGGACTCGCCCAGGGTGGAACTGAACCGCGCGCGGTCGAGCGTCGCCAGCTTCTGGCGCGGCTGGACGATGTCCCCTTCATGGACGAAGATGCCGTCGACGATGCCGCCTTCCAGGCTCTGGATGACCTGGGAACGCGACGGAGGCGTCACTTTGCCGGGACCGACCGCGACCTCGTCCAGCGTGCCGAACCACGCCCAGACCAGAAAGGCCGTCACGCCCAGGGAAATGATGGGAATGACCCTCAGCTTCTCCGCGAAGGCCAGCCAGTCGCTCTCCTTCCCTGCCGCATCGCGCAGCAGGGGGGACGCCGTCTTCGTTTGCGTCGTCATGCCTGTGCCCCTCCCGTGACGCGGGCGCCGGCCCTGGGCCCGGCCAGCGTGGCGATCACCTTGTCCCTGGGGCCGTCCATGACCACCGCACCGCGCTCTATCACGATGATGCGATCGACCAGTCCGAGCAGTCCGGACCGGTTGGTCGTGACGATCAGCGTGCGGTCGCCCAGCCATTGGTTGAGTTCGCGCACCAGATGCCGCTCGCTATTCTCGTCCAGCGGCGCGGATGGCTCGTCCAGCAGCAGGATATTGCCCTTGCGCAGCAAGGTGCGGGCAAGCAGTAGCGTCTGGCGCTGGCCGCCCGAAAGGCCTGCGCCGCCCTCCTGCAACAGGAGGTCGAGACCCTGAGACTGGTTCTGGACGAGCGGCAGGCCACCCGTGACGGCCAGCGCCGCCACCATATCCTCGTCGCTGGCATGGGGCGCGCCCACCAGCAGGTTCTCGCGTATGGTGCCCAGGAACAGTTGCGCGCCCTGCCCCAGATAGCCCGTTTCCCTGCGAATGTCGGCCGGGTTGATCAGCGCCATGCTCGTGCCGTCGAGCAACAGCTTGCCGGAGGTCGGCCGCGCCAGCCCCGAAAGCTGGCGAAGCAATGTCGACTTTCCCGCGCCGATCTTGCCCAGCAGGGCGATCCGTTCCCCCTGCCGGATCGAGAGCCGGTCGATCCTCAATACCGCCGGCGATTCCGCGTCATAGGCATAGAGGAGATTTTCGATCTCATAATTGCCGCGCAACAGGGTGCGGCGGAGGAGCCCCGCTTCGGGATCGTGGTCCACGGGCTTTTCCATAATGTCGTTGAGCGCGCCGATGGCGACCTTCGCGCTCTGCCAGCGGGTGAAGACCTGCCCCAGCGGCACGAACAGCACCAGCGCGCGGCTGGTGAGGATGGAACAGGCGATCAGCGCGCCCATGGTCATGTCGCCGTCCATCACCCGATAGGCCCCGGCGACGACCACCGCTGTATAGGCAAGCTGCTGCAGGGTCTGGGACCAGTTGGAAAACAGGGCGGCGAAGAAGCGCTGCTCCGCCCCGACGCGGGCGCCGGTCACGGTGAACCGTTCCCATAGGGACTGGAAGCGGGGCTCGGCCTGCGCGGTCTTGATCTCGTCGATGCGCTCTATGGATTCCACGAGCATGGCGTTGCGCAGCGCGGCTTCCCGCATGCCCTCCTTCGCCAGCCGCCCAAGGGGAATTTGCAGGAGAAGCCCCGGCACCACGATGAGGATGAGCGCCGCCAGCAGCACGAAGGTCAGCGGCCCCGCCAGCATGGTGAACAGCGCCAGGAAGAGGATGATGAAGGGCAGGTCGACCAGCGCGGACACGGTGGTGGAGGTCAGCAGTTCCCGGATCTGCTCTATGTCGCGCAACTGGGCGATGAAGGCGCCGGTCGACTTGGGCCGGGCATCGTTGCGGATGTCGAGCGCGCGGGCGAATATCCTGGAGGAGATCGCAAGGTCGGCCCGCCGTCCGATCCGGTCCACCACCACCACCCGGGAGGTGCGCAGCAGCAGTTCGAGCAGCAGCGCCATCAGCGTCCCCAGCGCAAGCACCCAAAGCGTGGGGATCGACCGGGCGGGAATGACGCGGTCCCATACCTGCATGGCGAAGAGCGACGTGCCGAAGGTCAGCAGATTGCCGAAAAGCGAGGCAAGCACGATCTCCCCATAGCCGCGCCGGTCGCTGAGCACCGTGTCCCAGAACCAGGACCGCCTGCTTTTGCGGAGGAAGGCGTCGATACGGGCATCACGCGCCCTGGTCGAAAGCGCCTCCACCAGACCGGCGCGGCCCGTCGCCTTCTCCGCAAATTCGGCGCGCGGGATTTCGAGCATGGTCTGGCCCGACAATCCGGGTACCGAAAACAGGACGCTGTCGGCGCCGCGCCGGTGGAGGACGGCAACCACCCCTTCGCGCATTTCGAACAGGGCCGGCAGCATCATGTCCGGCACCTCGTCAGGCCGGACATCGACCAGGTCGAGCTGGATTCCGGACAGCCGGGCCGCCTGCCGCAATTCATCGCGCGGGTCGCCCTCATGGCCGGACCATGCCAGCCGGCCGGTCAGTTCCGCCTCCGTCAACCCTATCCCTTTCAGGCCGGCAAGCGCGACGATGGCCGCGATCCAATTGCGTCCTGCGCCGATTTCCCGATCAGCCATCGCCATCGTCCTGTGTCATGCTGGAGGGCAGGCCAAGCGATTGCCGAAGCTGGCCGAAGACATTCTCATATTGGACCCGCGCACCCAATATGTCGTATTCCGCCGCGATCCTGGCGCTCGCCGCGCGGTAGATTTCCAGTTCGGCATTCAGCAGTTCAGTGAGGCTGCGCTTGCCGAGCTTATATTCCTCCAGGAAGATCGCGCTGGCATCGACGGCCTGCTGTTCCTGGCGGCGATAGGCCTGGATGCGCAGATAACCGCCCCTGATCTGCTCCCGCGCGGCAAGGGCCCGGCCGCGGATGTCGAGGATCGTCGACTCCTTCGTCGCCTGCGCGGCGCGGCGGTCCTCCTCGGCCGCCTTCACGGCATAACGGTTGGACCGGCGAACCAGGTCGCCGGTCACCGTCACCATGGCGGAAAAGGCGTCGTCCCTGTTGTTGTAGGTATAATTGTTACGGCTGTAGCCAAGCTGGATGCCAAGGCGCGGGAAGCGCTCGGCCCGCGCCTGCCCTACCCGCGCCGATGCCGCCTGTTCGGCCTGTTCGGCGGCGGCCACGGCAGGCAATGTGGCGAAATCAGGCTCCCCGTCATGGGACGCGAACCGTTCGATCGCCTGCGCCGGATCGTCATAGGCCTCCGGCATGACGCCGATGAGATTGGCCAGCGTCACCTTGGCCGCCGTCAGCGACGATCCGGCCTGGATCTGGTCGCCGCGGGCGCTTTCCACCCGCACATCGGCCAGCAACAGGTCGGAACGATCGGAAAGCCCGGCATCCACCCGCAACTGGATCAGCATCTGGAGATGCTCCAGCGACTGGACATGCTTTGCGGTTTCGAGTTCCAGCAGCTCGAACCGCTTCACGTCGAGATAGGCGAGCGCGCCTGTCTCCGCCAACTGGTCGGCCGCCGATTCCAGTTCGAACCGGCGCTGCTTCTCGGTCGAACGGGCATAGCCGATCTCTCCCTTTGTCCGACCGAAATCCCAGGCAAGCTGGTTGAGCGTCAGGCTGGGCCCCGCCATATTGTCGTTGAGGCCGGAGCCGCTTTTGCCCGACAGCATATTGGGCCCCAGGTTCGCCTGATAGGAAAGCTGCGGCGTCCACAGGCTGCGCGCCGCCCCCAGATCGGCCCGCCCCCGGGCCAATGTGGCGCGGGCGCGGGCGAGATCGGGATGGCGGGCAAGCGTCAGCCCGACCGCATCGGCAAGGCCGATCCTGCTGCCATGCACTGGAGGGGGATCGGCGACGGGATCGGCGGGCGCGGCGGAAGCGGCACCGGCGTGGAGCGCTTCCGCCAGGGCAAAGCCAAGGAGCATGAGAATCTTCCCGGCCAAGGGCGGGAAAATCCCTTTCCGCTTCCGCATCAGTGGCCCCTCTCCCGCCCCTGCCCTCTGGCAGGTGACGGCATCAAACCACCACCAGCACGGGATCTTCGATGAGCACGGTCGTGGTTCCCAGACTATATTGCTCATAGGCGTGATTATCGACCAGCGCCTGGCCGACATGGACCGCACCGGTCATGGTCACGCTGTCGTTATTCTCGCCCGTGATGATGAGTTGCCGGTTCGCATCCGTCGCCTGGATGATGCCGGCCTCCGTCAAGGTGAGGCTGTGTCCGGTATCGCCCACGCCCAGGTCGATCCGTTCCATATTGCGGATATTGGTCGCCGCATCGAGGTTCAGCGACACGCTGCTGTCGCCGCGGACGAGCAGCGCATCAGCGCCCGCCCCGCCGTCGATCAGCGTATCGGCCGCGTCGAACAGCAATATGTCGTTCCCGGTGCCGCCGTCCAATGTGTCGGCGCCGGCGCCGCCGCGCAATATGTCGTTGCCGCCGCCACCCTGGAGAATATCGGCGCCGCCATAGCCGTAGAGATGCTCATTGGCCGCGGTGCCGGTCAATATGTTGACGCCGGCCGTGCCCTCCAAAATGGTCGGATCGCTGCTGCCGCCAAGCAGGGTGTTGAGCAGATTGGCGTCGAGCAGACTGGCCGCATTGTCCGTCCGCGACGCGCCGGCCGTATCGGTCGCCGTGATGCTGATGCCTGACAGCAGGTTCACGTTGAGACCAAGCGGTGAATTGAAATGCACCGCCCTCAGCAATTCGTTGATGGCCATATTGTCGATCGGCCCGCCATCCAGCGCCGTTATCGTCATGGTCGAGGAGATGGTGGAGACGGGCGTCCCCAGCACGGTCACGAACTGGTTGTTGACGTTGACCGCAAGGCCGAGTTCGGTCGCCAGATCCTGCGACACGGTGAAGACCTGCGTGCCGACGGTCAGCAGGGGCGTAAAGTCCAGCACGACGCTTTGCAGACTGTTCTCCGGATCGATCGCCACGAAGGCCTGGCTGCCGATGTCGAGCAGGCCCAGGGCTTCCGCACTGACAAGCCCCAGCAGGCTGCTGTCCGATGCCAGGACGATGGGCGCGTCGTTGACGTTCGTGATGGTGATCGGCTGGGCGGCCGTGGAGCCCACATTGCCGACCGCATCCACTACGCGCACGTCCACCACATGGCCGCCGGCGCCGAGCGTGCCGGGACCGTAGGACCAGCTGGTGCCGCTGGTCGCCGCCTGCCTCCAGGTGGCGCCGCCATCCAGGCTGACCTCGACCCGCTCTCCGCCGGCCAGCGGTGCGCTCAACGTGCCTGTGATGGTCGGGGACGTATCGTCGGTGGCCCAGTCGCCCACCACCTGCGTGTCGTCGCGCAGGGCCGTGATCGCGACCGTGGCGGTCGGGGCGACGGTATCGATGGCTATGGCATAGGGCGCCGACGCCAGGCCCGCATTGCCCACGGCATCCGTCACGACGGCGGTGAAGCTGTGCGGTCCATTGCCTAAGGGCGTTGTCGGCGTGAAATTCCAGTTGCCCGATCCATCCGCCGTTGCGGTGCCCAGCAGCGTGCTGCCATCATAGACGGAGACGTTGGCGTTCGCCTCCGCGCCTGTTCCCGAAATGGTCGGCGTTGTGTCGTCCGTCGCCCCTCCCAGCCACCGCGCCCAGCACCGAGCCCATATTGTCGCTGACGCCGGTAATCGTCGGCGCGGCCGGGACGGTGAGGTCTATCGTCAGCGCATAAGGCGCCGAGGCAATGCTGGCATTGCCTGCTGCGTCGACGCCAACGGCGGTGAAGCTGTGCGCCCCCTCGCCCAGCGGAGCGGTGGGCGTGAAATTCCAGTTGCCCGAAGCGTCCGCCGTCGCCGTGCCCAGCAGGGTGCTGCCGTCATAGACCGAAACGGTCCCGTTCGCTTCCGCACCGGTTCCGGAAAGGGTCGGCGTCGTGTCGTCGGTCGACCCTCCCGAAATCACGCCGCCTAGGATCGAACCGGCATTGTCGCTGGCCCCGGTGATCG
>NZ_LXYF01000094.1:0-9203 GCF_002894065.1 Sphingobium sp. SA916 | reverse complement strand
CTCCACGGCAAACATCCCCGGCCGCTCCAAAAAGAGCAACCTTACCAATGGCTGGTTTTTACTCCGCCGCGCTCAGCAATTTGCCGGCGCTCCATTGGCCTGGTTTGTCACCGCCGTGCACACCTTCGGTCGGCTGCACCGCGACGATGCCCGACAGCGTCTGCGCCTGCGCATTGGTTTCCGTCGCCGCTTTTAGGCGCAGCGCGAGCGGATCGCCTTCGCTGAGGAAGTCCGATGCATCCTTGGTCGTGAAATTGACCACGCCCGCCAGCGCCCCTGCTCCATAGAGCGTCGATGACGCCGGTCCGCGCAACACTTCCACCCGCTTGTACAGCTCCGGCTCGGTGAACAGCGCGCCCATGCGGTATTGCTCATAGAATTTGGTGACGCCATCGACGGTCAGCAGGATGCGGTTGTCGGAATCGCCGATCGCCGTGCCCATGCCGCGAATGTTGAACCCCTGTCCCAGCTGGCCGACGCCGCCCTGCACATTGACGCCAGGCAAGCCTTCCAGCAGATCGCCGATGGTGCTGGCCTGGGTCTGGTCGATATCCTCCTGATCCAGCGCGCTCACGGCCTGCGGCGTGTCGATCGCCACCTTTTCGGCACCCGCGGAGATGATCATCCGGTCGAGCGCCATGCGTGTTACCGCGTCGCCCTGCTCTTGCGCCAAAGCCGCAGCGGGCGACATCATAACTGCCGTTCCGATCAGCGCCGTCATATTTTTTACCATGTGCCAAGGGCCCCCTTTCTGGCCGGCGGCGCAATCCAAACCGCCGCATCGGCTCCGCACCTAACAGCATTTTTTCCTTATTGCAAGTGAGTCGCATTAGATATAGTAGACGGCGCAACGAAGGGGGACTTTACATGCTCAACCGATCATTCCGCTTAGCGATTTTCTCCGCGATGCTGGGCTGCGCTGCCGTCGCGCACGCCCATATGCCGTATGTCCTGCCCACCCGGTTCGACATTGATAAGGGCGATCATATCACCGTCCAATCATCCTTCGCCGAAGACGCATTCGTGCCCGAAGTCGCGATGCGCGACGCGCCCTTCCATCTGGTCGGCCCGGACGGCAAGCATTTGCCGACCGGCCCCGTCACCCATTTGCGCGACCTCAGCATCTTCGAGGCCGACACGAAAATCGACGGCACCTATCGCGTGACCACCGGCCAGCGCGCCGGCCGCAAGGGCAAGATGTTCAAGGTCGGCGACAAATGGGAGATGCGCGGCGAAGGCAGCGAGCCGTCCGCCAACGCGCAGCAGGTGGACGTGCAGAGCATGACGCTGGCCGAAGCCTATGTAACGCGCGGCCAGCCGACCGACGGCGCGCTCAAGCCGCTGGGCAAGGCGCTGGAAATCCAGGCCGTCACCCATCCCAGCGGCATCGCTGCCGGCTCGGACGCAGCCTTCATCCTGCTGTTCGACGGCAAGCCGCTCGCGAACGCCGACATCACCCTGTTCCGCAGCGCCGGCGCCCATGACGGCCGCAAGGTTGCTGCCCAAATCAAAAGCGACGCCAGCGGCCGCTTCAGCGTCAAGCCCGACGATGCCGGCACCTATCTCATCCTCGTGCGCCATCGCGCCGCCGCGCCGGCCGGGTCGGAAACGCCCTATCGCAGCTATACCTATACACTTAGTTTCGACGCGGCTTAAGGCGCGCGCCTTTTCAGGAGAACAGACATGACCTATCGCCTCCCGCTCGCCGCCCTCCTGCTCGCCGCCGCCCTTTCGGTTCAGGCGGCGCCGCATGAGGGCAATGCCTTCATCCACGATTATGACGCCAATCATGACGGCCAAGTCACGCGCGCCGAGTTCGACGCTGGCCGCTTGGCTCGCTTCAAGGCCACCGACCCCAATGGCGATGGCGGCCTGTCGGAAGAAGAATATGTCGCCGAATATAGCACCCGGTTGGAAAAGCAGCTCGCTGCCTCAACCGAGAGCGACGAGAAAAAGGCGGAGGAACGCCAGCGCCAGATCCGCCAGGCCCATGTCCGCTTCGGCGTGCTCGATAAGGATAAGGAAGGCAAGATCGTCCAGGCCGAATATGATGCCTCGGGCACGCGCGCTTTTGCCGAGCAGGACAATGACAAGGACGGCACCGTGACCCAAGCCGACGCCGCCGCCGCGCGCCAACTCGCCGCGCGCGCGAAGGCGAACTAAAGAAGCACTGCCGCGCCGCCTCTTGCCGGCGCTGACGCGCTTCTGATCAGGCTGATTTTCCAAGCACCGCGTTGCTCCCGTCGCCTGACGAACTGCAGTGCGGCGCGACCCAGGAATCAGCGAATATTCAGGATAGTGCATCGGGGCAGGCCGCGCTTGACTCGCGTGCTGACAGCGTCGTTCTGCGATCAGACGATACGCCATCCGGCCGGCCGTACAGTAACGCTAGCGGGGCTACCGTCTTTTCCGATGCCGATAATCGTGGTTTCGAGTAACGCTTTCTTCGCTATCGCCTGGTCCAGCAGATCTTGGTCGATGTCGTGGATGTCGACCTTGATCCGTCGTGACCATGGCGAGGAAGGGTCAACCCGCCAAATTGCCGACCCGTATGTAGACGAACCGGCGCTCAGGTCCTTCGCGACGGACCTGTTCGCCGAAGAATTTCGGTCCAGCGCCGACCCGACCCGAAAAATCAAAGGCCAGCGCTTCGCCCGCCTCTGAGAGCCGTGCATCCAACGGCTGACCGTCTTTGCTCTGCAGCTGTAGCGACCCCGGAAACAGGCTCCACGACGATGCGCATGGAAATTTCGACTTGCGCTGTACAAACCATGCGCCTGCTATAGCCACTGCAGATGAGCTCGCAAAGTCTGGCGCGCGAAGCTCCTAAAGCTCGTCCGAACAGGCCGTTCCGTCGGCCATTTTGAAGTTTCAGGATGGAAAAGCTGACCGTCCGTAGCTGGGCATCAACAAATGGCAGCCGAACGGCCGACAAGGGTCGATCCCGGAGATAGCGTCCATGCACCAAGTCTCAGAGATTGGGACGCGTTTCGATGTAGGCCTGCACGCGTGCGGCGACTTCAGAGGAGGCCGGATTGTAGACCATCATGACCAAATCCTGCCGTCCCTCAACTGCGAAAGTGGAAAATTCCAATTCGATGGATCCCATCTCGGGATGCTGAAGGCGCTTCACCCCTTCGCCATGGCCAACAACCTCGTTGTCGCGCCACAGGGCCGCGAATTCGGGGCTCATGTTGGATAACTCTTCGACGAGATGACGGATTTCTGCACCAGCGCCCGCTCGCGCCGCATCGGCCCGGAAGGTGCCAACGACAAACCGTGCAACGCTGCGCCAATCCTCCTGCGCGGCCTTGACCCGGGAGTCAGAGAACATCAGCCGCAGAATATTGCGTTCTCGCCGAGAGAGAGTGGAATAGTCGGTCAGGATTGCGGCGGCGGCCTTGTTCCAGGCCACGATATCCCAGGTCGCGGTGCGGATCATCGCGGGACTGAAGGGGATGGCATCGAGCACGCGCTGCAAGCGGGCCGAAATACCGTCCGGTTCGCTATAGCGGGCTTCGGGAGGATGGCCGAATGCAAGAATATGAAGGTGTTCTCGCTCCGGCTCGGTCAGCATCATCCCGGTTGCGATGCGCTCGACCACGTCCGCGGAAGGTGCCCCACCCCGTCCTTGTTCGAGCCAGGTATACCAGGTCGCACTGATATTGGCGCGTTGAGCCACTTCTTCCCGGCGCAGCCCCGGAGTTCGGCGGCGATCGGTCGAAAATCCGAAAGTTGCGGGGTCGAGCCGCATGCGACGGTCGCGCAGAAATGTGCCAAGAGCGTTGTCGATCTTCACCAGACGTCCAGACGGTTTAGATTTATACCATGATAAGTTCACTACTTTAACAGGAAGATATCGAGGCAGATAGAGGCTCCCCACACTATCGGAGTATCTTTGATGCGTATTTTTCTCACGGGGGCGACGGGTTTCATCGGCTCGCGCGTATTGAGCGAATTGCTTTCCGCCGGACATGAGGTGTTGGGTTTGACGCGCTCTGAAGCGGGTGCGGCAGCTCTCGAGGAAGCGGGAGCACATGCACATCGGGGGACACTGGAGGATCTGGACAGTATCCGCGCCGGGGCCGCCGATGTCGATGCCGTGGTTCACACCGCGTTCGATCATGATTTTTCCAACTTCGTTGCGAATTGCGAGAAGGATCGGCGCGTAATCGAGGTTCTAGGCTCCGTGCTGAAAGGGAGCGCACGTCCCCTTCTCATCACGTCGGGAACAGGCATGGGAGACCCGGGGGATGGCACACCCGCCCTGGAGGATGTGTTGAACCTTGCGCATCCCAATCCCCGGATCGCTTCGGAACGCGCGGGGATGGCGTTGCTCGAAAGCGGCGTGAATGTGTCGGTCATGCGCTTGCCGCAGGTCCATAACACGGTGAAGCAGGGCCTCATCACGCCCTATATCCAGATCGCGCGGGAGAAAGGCAGCGTTGCCTATATCGGCGAAGGTAGCAATCGCTGGCCCGCCGCCCATGTTCTTGACGTGGCCAAGCTGTTTGCGCGCGCCATCGAACGCGGACAGGCGGGCGCGCGCTATCATGCTGTTGCCGAAGAAGGCATATCCGCGCGCGAGATCGCTGAGGTCGTGGGCGAGGGACTTGGTTTGCGGGTCATCTCCTTGCCTCCGGAAGATGGGCCGGACCACTTCGGCTGGTTCGCGATGTTTATGGCGCTCGACATGCCAGCCTCGAGCAAGAAGACGCGCGAATTGCTGGATTGGCAACCTGTCGGGCCCGATTTGCTGACGGATATGAGAGCGATGGATTACGTCGCCATATCGGTCTGATGAACCCGGCCGGAGAATGTTGAGGGCGAACTGTGATTGGGTTCTGCCGTGACACCCCATGGGAGGTGACCGCGGCAAGGTCCGTCCGGAATCAGTCGCTTGCCAATAGTGCCACCGTGGACCTCCCAAGTCCCATGCCAGTCTCATCTTGAGCTTTCGGGATAGAAAAGCAGACTGACCGGGCTTGGGCGCTGCAAATCAGCGACTGAGTGACCGGGAAGGGTCGAGGACGGCAGCTGCCTGTTTGGTTCAATTGCAATTCAGCTGGCCAGGCTGTAGCTGCACGGAGCGCCAGCGCTATTGTTGATCGGCTTCATCCTCTTTGAACCATTCACCAGGCCATTTCGGATTCGAAAGATTTTCGCATTCGCCTTGGGCAGGAGTAGCAGGGCTCCATGAGGTGGAAGGCCGAAATAGCGGAAAAAGCGCGTAGTTCTTCAGAGCGAGCGCTGGAGGAACTGCAAACTTCGCGCGTTGAAGTGCAGCTGGATCAACATGTGGCGGACATCGCCAAGATTCTGAACAAGTGCCTGAGTTTTTTGGATGAACTGGGCCTGTCTCAAGCAGGAGCGCATCTGGGCGCGGCGATCGACGCATTGCCTGGGCAAGCAGCCGTGCCGCCTATTGAGTTGCTCGATCTGATTGCCGACTTGCCGACCGTTCCATCAGAGCCTTAGCCGCATATCAACGGAAAATGCGCCCTGACCAAACGACCCGGCCCACAATAGTGACGAGCGCGGGATCGACGTTCGTCCTGCTCGGATAGAGGCTGTTGTCGCTCAATATGCTGAACTCGTCGCGTCGCAGCCCCATCGCAACGCGCTTGACCAGGAGCACGTCGTCCAGGCGCAAGACATAGATGCCGTCTCGAAGCCTGCTCATATTGTCGCTGTGATCGACCATGATCTCGTCGCCATGGTTCAGGGTCGGGGTCATGGATTCGCCATCGACGCGTATGATCGAGACATAGGGCGGCCGAACCCCGATGTCCTGGAGCCAGCGACTGTCGATCGCCACGCTGTCGGATGCGCTTTCATCAATGTCGAGCGCGCCCGCCCCGGCCGAAGCGCCCAGAGAAAGTCTCGGCACGGAGACCGACCTTGCCGGTTTGGAAGGCGGTGCGGGCTCGGCCCCTTCCAACGGCAGCCCGCTGAGCAGATGTTCGGATATGCCAAGGAACCGTGCGATCGTTCGACGGTCCTGCTCATCCAGCCTGCGGGGGGTCCCGCGCTTGATGAACTGCTGAATATAAGCCGGATTTCTGCCGATCAGGCGCGAGATGTCGGAATAGGTGGCTTTGCTTTGGGCAATCTTCTCATCCAATAACGCACGAACGTCTTCCATCATCATATCTAGCTAGCTGTGGTTCCGGACTTATCTTACGTTAATTCAAAATCAGGCTTTGGCAAATTTCTGTTGTCGCTACCCTCTCGGTTGGTCGCAATTCCCAGGGACATATTTCCCCCGTGAGGGTAATACGGGATTCTACCTATGCGTCGTCGGTCGAAGGGGAAAGGCAGATGGGCAGGCGCGGAGAAGGGCTACATATAGCCCAGGTTCCGGAAGCTGAACGAGCCGTTCCGGGAGACGATGATATGGTCATGCACCCTGATCTGCAGTTCCTTGCAGATCCTGACGAGCCTTCGCGTGAACTCAACGTCCGCCCGGCTAGGCTGGGGCACGCCGGAGGGATGGTTGTGAGCGAAGAGAAGCATGGGCGATCCGCATGCTATGGCGTGCCTCACAAGTTCGCCCAAAGGGAGCTCCACATGCGTTGCGGTGCCGGGCCAGATGCGTTCGTCGGCTATGGCGTCGCAAGCATCATTGAAGAATAGAACGCGGACTTGTTCCTCGGCCAGCGCGGCCATGCGCGCTTCGAAATAAGGGATCAGGCCAAGGCTCTGGCAGCCATGTTCGCGCAGGATCGCCGATATCGGATGTCGAGCACGATTCCGCGCACCATGAAGAGCTGCATCGGAAAAGCCCATAGACTCCTCAGACCATGGTAAATCTTCGGATCGATCCCGATCTGGGCGATTGACCCCAAATGGACCGCAACAGCAGCGAGCGCGCAACCGCTGGTCCAAAGGGGCCAATGCCGGTTGCTCTGAAGTGCGAGAATGACGAATGCCACAAGACATATCACGTCTACAGACAGCACCGGGTAAAGAGTGTGACCCCAGCTCTGATCGAGGATCGAGGTGTAGAATCCCGCGACTGTCTTGAACACGATCAATCCCGCGCCGATGCGCCCTACCGAACCGCCTGCGCATGCGGCATACAGACAGCAGCATAGCGTCATAATCCAATACAAGATCAAAAGCATGAACTCTGGCCGTCTTCCATATTGTGCAAGACGGCCAAAGCACCTAAGCAGCCCTTAGGCAACCAGTTGCAACTGCGATTCCGGCGCGATCCAAGGGCATAGCGGGCCAGGGTCACAGCCGATTTCGACGGTGCGCAGGTTTGAGTCCTGCTTCATATCGATCAGCATCTTGTGAGCGTTCACGAAGTTGCGGCGGCCTTCCACGAAGGTCTTGAAGCCGTCGGCCAGTTCCTCGAGCGCAGGCTGGCCCGCCGCATCGCTCAGCTTTGCTTCGGAAAAGGCTTCGATCACATCGGTCGTCAGCATGGAAAATTTCTTGAGCGCACCATCGATCAGAAGTTGCGTCCGGCCAAGATCGGTCACGATCTTGCGGGCCTGCAGCGGATTGAATTCGGTCATGAAGTCTCCTTCGCACCATCCCTTGGGGCGTGCGTTTGTAAGAGCTGGTTGTCGTGAAGCGGAGCGTCATCTCGACAGGGCGTCGAGTGCCGCCGCAAAGAGGATGATCACCGTCAGGACGATGATCGTCAGAAAGAGCGCGATCCTGCCGATCGCCATGAGGCGCTGAGTGCGTGTCAGGTCATTGGTTGGACCTCCGATAGGGGGAAGGCCGAGCGACTTGGGCTGCGCCTGTCGCCGCTCGACCGGTTCCTCGGAAATGCCTGCATCCTCGCGGATTTCAACGTCGGTCGGCTTTAATTCAAATTGTTTGAACGGAACTGCGCGGTCGATTTCCACGAAAATCCGTGCCGCTTCGCGCCGATTCTCCGCATTCAAAATCATCCGGGCACGATGAAGATACTGGTCGACGGTCTGATGAGTCAGGCCCACCAGCGGCGCAATCTCCTTCGAACTTCGTCCCTCCGCCGTCAGGCGGAGACACCGCTTTTGCACATCGGATAATTTGGCGATCCGATCGTCCAACATGCGCCTCCCGATAGTCTCCCTCATTAACCATGTCTGTGGCGGAAATTTCCTAGGCTGTGTAGAGAGAATTCGCGGAAAAAAACGAGGGGAGACTGTTGGATGCCGGGCCCAGCTGTTGATCGTGGCCGCGCGAATTCAATGGCAATGGCTGCGGACAGGGCATTGAAACTCGCCACGCTCTCGACTCGACTCACAGTTGTCCTTCGAACGAAACGCCCAATATGCGCGGCGCGTTCAACGTGCCGCGCCTGCGACCATCGGTATCCACGAAAAACTGGTTTGGCTTCTGCACATTGAAGATGTTCGCGGCCGTTAGAAACGCCCCCATATGCTTTCCTTGCCATCCGACCTTCGCGTTGACGAACGTCCGGGCAGGGATGTCGCGAGCGCGCTGATCCATGACATTCTGGTAATAGGCGGCGCGATGATTGGCGTTGACGTTCGCTGACCAACCAGAGGGATGAGTGAAGTTCGCGCTGCCTGAAAGCGTCCAACGTGGCGCGCGTGGAAATGTCTTGTTCTGGCTATTCTCGAGCGTGTTGCCTTGGGCGATGGGGAAGTTTTTGAACCGGGCGCTTCCAAATCCGAGGCCTGCATACAGGGTGAGCGTTCGGGAGATAGCGCCATGCGACTCCATCTCAAAGCCCTGGAGCCGGGATTTGCCCGCGTTTATGATCCTGGTGTCGTAAAGGGCTCCTGGGGTCAGTTGAACCAGCACCTGCTGGTCCCTCCAGTTGGTACGATAGAGATTGGCGTTGAGCGAAAGCCGGTTTCCGAACCATGACGAGCGCAACGCCCATTCATAGGTGGTGCTGTACTCGGGCTCGAAATCATAGCTTTCCGCGCGCTGCTCGTTGAAGCCCGAACCTCCCGCCCTATAGCCGCGTTGCGCCGTCAGGCTCAACGCCATATTCGGAGCGATATCATAGCTGAGGCCCAGCTTGGGGAGCCAGGCCTCATAACGTACGCGACGGGGCGGTTCGGCGCTGTTGGCGCCCTGGACGAGATTGAGGAGCAGGTCGTTCAACTGTCTGTCGTCAGAACATTTGGCGCAGATCGCGGCGTAGATTAGCGGAGCGCGGGCCTCGTCCTGGGGTTGATATTAAGCGGCGAGCTTGCGGTGCTGCAAGCGTCGGTGTTCGATGGTCT
>NZ_LXYF01000093.1:0-10712 GCF_002894065.1 Sphingobium sp. SA916 | reverse complement strand
CGACACCGCCATATCCGGCCTCCGGTTCCGCTTCGCTCCACCTCCGTCCGGATATGGCGGCGATGGGCTTAATACACTAACAAACCAATCGGTTCACTCGGCGGGGGCAGATCACACCTGATGGACGCGCACCAGCGTCTCGCGGTCGGGCCGTACCTCGCCTTTGACCAGCGCGACATGCTCGCCGCCGTCGATCTGGTTGCGATAGACATGGATGGTGAGCTCGCCGCCATAGAAGCTGTGGAAAGGGGCGCTCGCCACCTTCTGCACCAGCTTTTCGGAACGGCGGCGATAGGCGATGAGGTCGGCGATGGTGCCGACCTTGAGGCCATGTTCCTTCGCGAAGATGAGCAGTTCGGGCAGGCGCGCCATGGTGCCATCGTCGTTCATCACCTCGCAGATGACGCCTGCCGGGGTCAGGCCGGCGAGGCGGGAGATGTCCACCGCCGCTTCGGTATGCCCGGCGCGCACCAGCACGCCGCCGTCGCGCGCCGTCAGCGGAAAGACATGGCCGGGCGAAACAATATCATCCGCCGTCTTGGTCGGATCGACCGCGACGGCGATCGTATGAGCCCGGTCCTGCGCCGAGATGCCAGTGGTCACGCCCTCCCGCGCCTCGATCGAAATGGTGAAGGCGGTGCCGTGGCCCGACTGATTGTTGACCGTCATCGGCGGCAGCTTCAGTTGCTCGGCGCGGGCCTGCGTCATGGCGAGGCAGATGAGGCCGCGCGCATGTTTCGCCATGAAATTGATCTGGCGGGGGGTTGCGAACTGGGCGGGGATGATGACGTCGCCCTCATTCTCGCGGTCGTCGGCGTCGACCAGAATGTAGGGCAGGCCGTCGATCGCGTCCTGGATGATGTCCTCGATCGAGGAAATGCCGTCGGTCGTCATGGTTCTTCTCTTTTCCGTCATTCCGCCTGCGTCGCGACCATCGCGAGCGCCATCTCCTTCAATCTGTTCTTCTGCACCTTGCCGGTGCCGGTTTTGGGCAGATCGCTTTCCGCGATGAACCATATGTCGCGCGGCATCTTGTAGCCGGCGATCTTCGGGGCCAGCCAGTCGCGCAAGTCCTTTTCGTCGACTGCGCCATCCTCCGTGCGGACGATCCAGGCGCATCCGGTCTCGCCCCAGCGGTCGTCGGGCATGCCGATGAAAAAGGCCTGCGCTACCGCGGGATGGGTGGTGACGAGCTGTTCCAGTTCCTTGGGCGACACCAGTTCGCCCCGGCTCTTGTACAGTTCCTTCGACCGGCCGGTCAGGAACAGATTGCCGTCGGGGCGAAACTGGCCGAGGTCGCCGGTGCGGATCCAGCCACCAGGCAGGAACAGCTTCGCTGTCTCCTCGGGTCGGCGGAAATAGCCCAGGCTGTTCATCGGTCCGCGCGTGCAGAGTTCGCCCGATGCCCCATGGGGAAGGTCGGCGCCGGTTTCCGGGTCGATCGTCTTGAATTCGCAGATGCGGCCATCCTGCTCGGGCAGGCCGGCAACGCCCGCCATGACGATGCAACCCTGGGTTTCAGCCACCACGTCAATAGGATCGCCCGGCTGGGTACAGACGATCGTCGCCGTCACTTCGGTCTGGCCGTAGCTGGTGAATATTTCCTGGCAGCCAAAGGTCTGCTGGATGTCGCGCCAGACCCAACTGGGCGTCGGCGCGGCGGCGCTATGTACGGCGGTCAGGGAGGACAGGTCGTAGGATTGCTGCTTGGCCTGCTCCATCATCGCGATCGTCATGGTCGGCACGCCCATGAGATAGGTGGCGCGGTGCCGCTCGGTGGCGGTCAGCAGCGCATGCGGATCGAAACGCAGCAATGGTACGATGGAACCGCCGACGACCATGCCGGAGAGCAGCCCGACGACGAGCCCGAACCCATGGTAGAGCGGCAGCGAGAAGACTGCGCGTCGCCCATCCGCAAAAGCCTGATGATAGGCGCCGGCATAAGCCGCGCGCAGGAGATTATCGTGCGTCTGCATGACGCCCTTGGGCGATCCCGTAGTGCCCGAGGTGAACATGATGACGGCCGGATCATGCGGTTGCGCCGGATTGGCCGGCGCCGTCCCATGCGGCAGGGCGGCGAGAAAAAGCGATGGCTCAGCGTCGTCATAAATGAAACCAGCCTTGAGTTCCGGTAGCACCGCGCACCGCCCTTCACGCCAACCGGGCAGCTGTGCATCGAGATCGCGATCGAACCGTCGCGATCCAAAAGCCGCCATGCTGATGAGCAGGGAGCAACCGGACTCGCGCAGTGCATAATCGACCTCCGCGATCCCGTAGAGCGTGTTGATCGCCACGGCGACCGCGCCCGCGCGCCAGATGCCGAACAGCAGCGGCACGGTGATGGGGTAATTGGCCATCAAAAGCCCAACCCGGTCGCCATGGCCCACGCCGAGCGCCGACAGGCCACCCGCGATGCGCGTCGCCTGCGCCTCGACATCCCCATAGGTCAGGGTCTGCGCATCAGTGATGACCAAGGGACGCGCTGCAAAATCGGCCTGAATCCGGGTCAGATAGGCGTCGAGCGTCATCTCGGTCCAGGCTGGGTGCCGGTCGGCCATGGCTTGGCGCCGAACCGCAATGCTGTCGTTCACCCCTCAGATTCTCCTCTGCCTAATTTTTATTATGATGCAAATTTGTTTGATCGGCGTCAAGTCTCCCGGGATTTTCCATTTTCGCCATGCTCGGCTAAGTGCCGTTGTTCACTGATCAGAAGAAGGAATATATCATTAACTTACAACAGCTTAGGTTTTATTCATTCCCGCTATCCGCCATTGCGACCGAGTGCCGCGACCTATTTTTGGGGAGGAACTGAAGCGAAGGGCTTGCCAAATGAACCTAATTACAATTAGTCTGCTCTTAAGCGATGCTTGTTGGAGGCGAATATGGACGTGGGATTGGGACTGACGTTCCAGAATCTGAAGGACCGGGTCAGCGATATCGATGTGTTTCGGCACGAATTGTCGCTCGCGGCCCGCGCGGAGGATCAGGGCTTCGATTCCGTATGGACGCCCGAGCATCATTTCACCGGCTATATGATGACGCCCAACGTGCCGCAGTTTCTGTCCTGGGTCGCGGCCAAGACGCAGCGGATCAAGCTGGGCACGACCGTGACCGTGCTGCCCTGGCAGAATCCTGTGCGGATCGCCGA
Source organism: Sphingobium sp. SA916 (assembly GCF_002894065.1). Taxonomy (NCBI): domain Bacteria; kingdom Pseudomonadati; phylum Pseudomonadota; class Alphaproteobacteria; order Sphingomonadales; family Sphingobiaceae; genus Sphingobium; species Sphingobium sp. SA916. Next base: position 7,564 of record NZ_LXYF01000093.1, on the reverse strand, counting down.
GAGCTTTCTGCTGCTTGACCAGTTGTCCGAAGGCCGGGCGATCCTGGGTATCGGCCGGGGCTTGGGCAAGGAGGAGTTCGATGGCTTCGGCGTGCCCATGGGCGAGGCGCGCCAGCGCTTCCGCGAATATGCCGAGGCGCTGCTCGATGCGCTGGAAACCGGCGTCATGGAATATGACGGCGCCTATCTCAAGCAACCCCGCGTCGAACTGCGTCCACGCCCCTATGCCAGCTATCGCGGCCGGGTGTTCGCGTCGGCTGTGTCGCCGGAATCGGTCAAGCTGATGGCCAATCTGGATGTCGGCCTGATGATCATCGCGCAAAAGCCCTGGAACCGGGTCGAGGAAGACATCAACAGCTATCGCGAGCGCTTTTTCGCGATGCAGGGGCGGCCTGCGCCCAAGCCCGTGGTCGTCGCCTTTTGCGCGGTCCATGAGGATGCGGCCAAGGCACAGGAGATGCGCGACAAATATCTGGTCGAATATGCCCGCTCGACATCCTCCTTCTACCAGTTCGGCAACAAGGAATTCGCGTCGATCGAAGGTTATGAATATTATGGCGCGCTGGCCGCCAGCGTCGAGAAGAACGGCATCGACAAGTTCAACAACTTCCTCGCCGACCTGCAGATATGGGGGCGTCCGGAAGAGGTGCTGGAAAAGCTGAAATCGATGGTCGAACGGTTCGACATCGGCAGCTTCATCATTTACACCCAGTTCGGCGACATGCCCTTCGAGGTGGGGCGTGAAAATTACGAACTGTTCGCGCGCAAGGTGCTGCCCCATCTCAAGGATATTGACGTGTCCGCACCGGTTGCGCCGCCCATGGGCGTGCAGACCGTCGCCTGAAAGGATCGGCTCAAGCCGGCATAGAAGAGGAGGGTGGCATGGCGGACGAGGCGTCATTGCTTCTGTACGAGGTGCGCGATGGAACGGCCTGGATCACGCTGAACCGACCGGAAAAGCGCAATGCGCTGAGCGAGCCTTTGCAGGAGCAGCTGAACGCGCGACTGTGGGAGGCGGATGAGGATAATCGCGTCCATGCCGTCGTTCTGCGCGCGGCAGGGCCGGACTTCTGTTCGGGTTACGACCTCCAGAAATATGACCAGCCGATCCCGGGCCAAGTAGACCATCGGCGCGGCCGGGCGAAGTTCGACGACGACGCCTGGCATCAGGAGCGGGCGCAGCGGCTGCGCATGGCCTTGTTCGACATGCACAAGCCGGTGATCGCGCAGGTGCATGGCCGCTGTCTGGCCGGGGGCACCGATCTGGCGCTGCTGTGCGACATGGTGATTTGTGCGGACAACGCGCTGTTCGGTTTTCCGCCGGCGCGTTCGCAGGGGTCGCTGCCCAGCCATATGTGGCTTTATCTGGTCGGGCCGCAATGGGCCAAGCGGTTGCTGCTGACCGGCGATTCCATTCGGGGTGACGATGCCGCGAAGATCGGCCTTGCGATGAAGGCTGTGCCCGCCGACCAGTTGGACGCGGAAGTCGAAGCGCTGGCGGCGCGGCTGGCGCTGATCGACGCCGATCTGCTCAGCGCCAACAAGCGGATCGTCAATCTGGGCCTCGAACTGATGGGCGCGCGCACCATCCAGCGCATGGCGGCGGAAATGGACGCGCGGGGCCATCTGTCGGCCAGCCGCAGCCAGTTCAACGAAACGGTGCGTACGCAGGGGCTGAAGGAAGCGGTGCGCCAGCGGGACGAACCGTTCGGTGACCCGGTCGTGAAACTATAGGGCGAGGATGGAGCGATGATGGAAGGCGAAGGCTGGCGCTGCTTGTGGGACGCCAAAGCAATCCTGGGCGAAAGCACCATCTGGGACGCGCGCGACGGCTGCATCTATTGGGTCGATATCGAAGCGCCCAGCGTCAACTGGTATCACCTCGACAGCGGCGTCAAGGGAAGCTGGACGACCCCCACCTGGATCAGCGCGATCGCCCCGCGTGCGTCCGGCGGATTTATCGCTTCCTGCGCGGACGGTTTCGCTCATGTCGATCCCCGGGCGCAGGTCTATCGGCCGATCGTCCAACCCATTTCCAATCCCAGGGTTGCGCGGCTCAACGACGGCGTCACCGATCGCAAGGGGCGCTACTGGTCGGGCTCCTGCGATTCGAGCCAGTGGGACGAGAGTACCACTGCGGAAGACAAGGAAAGCACGCTCGGCGACTTCGATACGCGCAGCACGGGCGAACTCTATCGGCTGGACGCGGACGGCAGCGTCAGCACGCAGGAGCGAAATATCGTCACCGCCAACGGCCCCGCCTTCAGCCCGGACGGGCGCACCGCCTATGTCAACGATAGCATGCCATTGGTCAGCTGGGTCTATGACGTGGCGGAGGACGGGCAGCTATCCAATCGGCGCGACTTCCTGACGTTCAGGCCGGAGGACGGCTATCCCGACGGGATGGCGGTAGATGTGGAAGGCTGCATCTGGATGGCCTTCTACGAAAGCTGGATGCTGCGCCGCTTCGCGCCCGACGCGACCCTGATGGAGGAACGCAAGCTCCCCGTGCGGCGCGGCCTGCGTCCGGCCTTTGGGGGGACGGACCATAGCCGCCTGTTCCTGATCACCGGTTCTCAGGGCTATGGCGCGGAGGCCTTTGCGCGCGAACCGTTGGCCGGCGGGCTGTTCGAAATCCTCGATCCGCCTGCGGCGGGCGCGCCGACCGTGCCTTTCGCCGGTTAGGCGATTGTTGCGCGAGGGCTTTTCTTCCCCGCCGATCCAGCTAAGAGGGCGCATGGCACAAGCAGATAACGGCCGAACGCGCATTCTGGATTCGGCCGCCGCAGTTCTTCGGCAAAAAGGGCTTGCAGGCGCAAAGCTCAGCGAGATCGCACAGCGCGCAGGCATGCTCGCGCCCAGCATCTATCATCATTTTCCGTCCAAGGACCATCTGGTCGAGGAGGTGATGATGGAGGGTATCTACCGCAACAATCGTCACATCATGGCGCGGGTCGAAGGGCTGGGTGCCGCCACCGCGCCGATTGTGCGGCTGCGCGCGGCGATCGTCGCTCATGTCGACTTCCTGCTGGCCGGCGATGACTATTCATCGGCGGTATCGCGCATCTTCGACGACTTGCCTGAAGAGATGCGCAAGCGGGTGCTGGCCGCCTATTCCAGCTTCGACAATTACTGGCGCGACCTGATCGTCGCCGCGCAGGCGGACGGATCGGCGAGCCAGGCGCTGGACGCCACGGTGGTACGCAAGTTCCTGATCGCCATGCTTGATTCCTGCGCGTCCTGGTATCGTCCCGGCAAGCTCGGCCCCATGCAGATCGCGGAACAGGCTGCCGACCTTCTGCTCAACGGGTTTGCCGCCGAGAGGCCATGACCGGTGCTTTTTCGCTAGTCGGTTTCAAGGATAAGGGCGGAGGATCGACGATCCTCCGCCCTTGTCTATAATAGGCTGGATGCGACCTTGGGTCAGGCCGGAACGGCCTCCCGCGTGCCCGGCAGCTTGACGCGTGGGGCGACCTCCTTCGCCAGCAGTTCGAGGGAATAGAACCAGGGTGATGGGTCGTCATAATAATCATGGGCTTCGACCTGGAGCGTGCCCCAACCGCCGCATTGTTCGAACAGCGTGTTGAGCTTGTCGACGACCGTATCGGGCGATCCGACGACGAAGACATTGTCGACCAGGAATTCCAGATCCGCGTCCTTGGGATCGATGCCCGCATCCTTGGCGAAACCATCCATCATGCCGAAGCGGTGCCAGATCGGGATAAGATACTTGCTGAAGCAATAGCCGATTGGACCTTCCATGACGAGCCGCTTGGCCTCTGCGTCGGTGTCGGCACAGAAGACGGTCTGTGAGACGGCGTGGCGCTGGCGATCAGGAGTGAAGCCTGCCTTGATATTGGCTTCCGAGTAGATTTCCCAGTGGCGCTTGAGCGCGTCGAGGCCGGAGAAGATCGACACCGGCTTGAAATTCTTCTCGCCCGCCAGTTTCATCGATGGAGAATTCTGGCTGAAGCCGGTAACGGCGAATTCGGGGAAGGCGCCGTTCCAGGGCGAGAAGTCGGCGAGCATATGCTGTTCATCGTCTTCGGTCTCTGCGGGGGCCTCTTCGGGATAGCCCGCATCCCAATATTTACCTTCATAGAAGAAGGGTTCGCGCTTCCAGATCTTTTCCATGATGGTCAGCGACTCGCGCACCATATCGTTCAGCATCTGCGGCTCTGCGTCCTTGATGCCGTGGATATAGGATGCCTGCGGATAGGCGCCGGCGCCGATTCCCATGAAATAGCGGCCTTCCAGGATCTGCGACAGCCAGCCGACCATGATCGCGAGCTTGGCAGGATGCTGATGCGGCAGGATGTGCGCCATCGGTGCGAACTTGATATTCTTGGTCTGCAGCGCCGCGGCGGCCATGATCAATTCGGGATTGGGAATATTTTCCCAGATTTGCGACGCATGTTCAGAGATCATCATCGACGTGAAGCCCGCCTTGTCGCAGGCCACCGAATTCTGGACGCCCCATTCGAACGTCTGCCGGGCGGTGCGCCCCGGCCGCATATAGGGGTGGAAGATAAGCCCGGTTTCCATCGCCATGAAAGTCTCTCCTTGCAGTATAGAACCATGGCCGCCGTCTTTGCGCGGCATAGGAGCCGATGGCTGTCTAATGGTGATTAGGGAATAGCGGCGAGGTGGATTTTAAGTCAAGTGTAAATTTTTTTCACAGCCACAGCCGCCAGATCGGCGGAGGCAGGCCTGCTTTGGGGAAAGGGGTGCCATCGGGAATTTCGCCCTTCCCGCTTGCGAATTCCGCGTAAAACCGGCACTCTGGCGCAAAAGGTTGCCTGAGAAGCCCGCGTCTCATGCAAATGATCTCGCTCAAGCGAGAAGATAATTTTAAAACAGGTGTAACATTCAGGATCGTTGCTCAATGGTGGATGAGTGCTTTGAACATGAACCGTCGGAGCCTCTCGACGGCAAAACGCGGCTGATTCTGGCCGGGGAGCGGCTGTTCGCCAAAGGCGGCATCCATGGGGCATCCATGCGCGAGATTGCGGCGCAAGCCGGGCAAGGCAATCATGCGGCGGTGCAATATCATTTCGGTTCGCGCGAAGGACTGGTGCGGGCCATATTCGACTATCGCATGGAGCAGATGGAAGAGGCGCGCGGTGGGATGTTACGCGATGCGGAGGCGGCCGGACGGCTAAAGGATGCGCGCACCTTGCTTGAAATCGTGCTGCTGCCTCAGCTTGATCTGCAGGATGCGGACGGGAACCACAGCTACGCAAGCTTCCTCAGCCAATATCTGTTGCAAAGCCGGTCGCCCGAATTCGGCGATTTCAGCGGATCGGAGCCGCCCAATCTCACGCGCGCGCTTCGACTGTTGCGCGACAGGGTCGATTATTTGCCACCCTATGTCGCTCAACGACGGCTGATCAGCATCAGCCTCATGTTCCTCAACATATTGGTGCGCCATCATGGTACCGAAGAGGAGATATTCGGCGAGACGTTCGCGGAGGCGCTTGAAGATACGATGGAGCAGATCGTGTCCGTCATGTCCATGCCGCTGCGCTTCTAGGCGTTCAGTCCCGGCATCTGGTGGCTCGGATTGAGGATGAAGCGGTCTGGCTCTGAAGTCCAGATCTTGGCGATATATTCGTGGGGTGTGAGATCACTGGGGTCTTGAGCCTGCGACTGAAATTGGAGACAGCGGTGCAATGCAGATCGCGTCTGGTGCAGGATCGATGGTTGCAGCGCATAGAGGCAGTCGTCCAGCGGCAGCAGCGTGTGGCGCCGGAACGCGACCACTATCGCTTCCTCCGCCTTGGTCAGGGTTGTTGAATGAGGGGCTTTCGGCTTGGTCTTCAAATCCTCGACCGTCTTCCGCTTACGCTACTTCGCCACAGTCTTGGGTTGATCCCCAGCTTCCGGCTAAGCGTCGCGAGCGAAGCCTGCGATCGCTGTATTTCTGCTCGGGCGGCGTGCGTGGCCTTGGCGCTCCTGACGTGACCCCCAGGTTCCCATCAGCGCGGGTTGAAGCCGGGCAGCTTTGTTGCGCATGAGCGCGGGTTGAGCAATGGCCTGCGCAGTTCAGCGGCGAAGGCCACAGGGGTTTGGTATCCAAGGGATGAGTGCGGCCTCTCCTGGTTGTAGTCCTCTGCCCAGGCGAAGATCACCATGCGGGCATGGTCCAGGCTCAGGAACAGGGTCTCGTTGAGCAACTCGTCGCAAATGCGGCCGTTAAAGCTCTCGCCATGGCCATTCTGCGTCGGCTTGTCCGCGGCGATACAGTGCCATTCCACCCCGACTTCCCCGCAACAGGCGAGGACGGCGTTCGAGGTTAGTTCGGTGCCGTTGTCGTTGACAATCATCCCAGGCTTGCCGCGTTGGGCGATCAGCTCGCTGAGCTCGCACACCACCCGACGCCCCGGGATCGAAGTGTCCGGCACCGCGCGCAGGCACTCGCGGGTTACATCGTCGATGATGTTGAGCACCCAGAACCAGCGTCCCGTAGCCAGCTGATCATGGACGAAGTCCAGGCTCCACCGCTGGGTAGCGCCACCACGGGAGCCGGTGCCCGTGCGCCGAGGCGCGACAGATCAACGGCGGTATAAGGTTGCATCGGCCATGGCGCCCATGTCGGGCGGGGATCGTTGAGCGCGCTACCACCTGCATTTGTAGAGGCGGCCTCTACAAATGGAGCGAAGTTCCTCCGGATATGCGATGCTGACGCAAATCAGGAAACATCCATTGTCGCTATTTCCGAACCCTGGAAAAGTAGATGATAAACTGTCCTGTTTCTTCGGAAAAAACGACCTTGTCAGTCAGGGCGTTTGCCTTGCCCAGAGCATCGACAAACCCACTGCCACGCAAATACTCAGCGGCCTGGGCGCGGTTATATGCGGAGGCGTCAGTTCTCAACTTCCCTCGTGCTTCACAGACAGTCGCGCCGCATCTGACATCCAGTGGCGTCGAACTTGCGAGTGCGGGTATTGTGTGAAGCGCGCTTCCGATATCGCTTTCGGTCTTGCCGGCCCATTCAGTATCTCGCGTCTGCTCTGCAACGCGTGGTTGTTCTGCCTGATCGATCGGTATGGTTGAACTGGCGAGAGGGGATGATTGAGGCAATACTTGCGGAACGGTCTGAATGTCGCCCGCAGAATCGGAGGGGGCGGCTGAAGGGTTGCCGGCGGGGATAAGTATCGGATTGAACTGATCCTTGGTGTCCAACCGTTGCCCGTTCACCAGCAGAAGCCATGATACCGAACCTATCGCTATGATTGCTGCAGCAATTGCTGGCCAATGCAACATCTTTTTCCGCAATCCCATCCTCCGCTCATCAATTGAAGCGCAAAAAGGTGAAAGCAGCGTCCGACTGATTTAATCGACTACGCTGCTTCCACTCACCTGTTGAAGTCCGTCGTTACCTTTACTTACCGGCAGCAGGTCCTGGTTGACCATCGCGCCCGAAGGGATGCGTCGTAAATTGTCTGTCGTCAGAACATTTGGCGCAGATCGCGGCGTAGATTAGCGGAGCGCGGGCCTCGTCCTGGGGTTGATATTAAGCGGCGAGCTTGCGGTGCTGCAAGCGTCGGTGTTCGATGGTCTT
>NZ_LXYF01000092.1:0-11215 GCF_002894065.1 Sphingobium sp. SA916 | reverse complement strand
AGGCGGGAGGGGGTTAGGGGGTGGGCTGGCGCGGCATCTGCGCTGTTTTGCAACGGCTAAGTCAGAAGCTCGCTACGCTCGCGCCCACCCCTAACCCCTCCCGTTTACGGGAGGGGAATGTCTTGGATTGGTCGAAACAGACGAGCAATCACCGGTCCGTATCTCAACTCGGCATGCGTAACCCAAAAGCGACACCCGCCTCGAAAACCATCCTATTTCCCGCACCGGGACGGATTCAGCCTGTCCTATTCCGCCTTGCCCGGCCTAACCAGCACCCCTCTTTGAAAACGTCCGAACCATCGCGCCCATGCCTACGCGCGCCCGGGCACGCGCGCGCATATGGTGTGAACTTCGGCGGAAAACCGCCGGAATCTCACCCCCTGATCCGCCCCACCATCGCCTGTCCGGCCACCCGCTGCCGCAGATAGCGCCGCTTCAACACCACGCTCGCCACCAGCAGCGGCACGCCCAGCATGATGCAGATCGCGCCCAGCATCGGCGGCCAAAGTCCGAACAGGCTGTGCATGTTCAAGGCGGAAGGCGCCAGCACCAGCAGGAAACCCGCCGTCAGCAGCCATAATCCCCAACGGCGCGGCCTGACCGCGATCATGCGCATCTCGTGCCGGTGCGCCTTGCGCCCTTCCTTCGTCGACAGATCGGGATGCTTCATCGCAGGCCACTAAAGCGGAAAAGGCGACCTGCTGTCCAGCGTCAGAACGGGGCTTTCGTTCGCTCGCCGCTTGGGCTACATGCGGGGCATCCCCGGGGGACCGTCCACAGGCGGTTGAGAGGCGGCTGACGTGGCCGCGACCCGCTGAACCTGATCCGGATAAGACCGGCGTAGGGAGGGAACGGCTTGTTCGCATGCAGCAACCCGCGCCCGCCCTCCGCCCCGATGCGAAGAGGAGGACGGCAAGCCATGGACAGCATTTCCGTCCTGACCCTGCGCCTGGCTGAAGCCATCGGCCTCTACATGATCGTCATCGGCACAGGGGGCCTCGTAGCGCCGCAGCGCTGGCGGCAGATGATGGACGATCTGGAACGCTCGCCCGGTCTGGTGATGGCGCTGGCCTTTCCGGTCTTCGCGGTCGGCGCGGCGCTCGTCCTCATCCACAGCATCTGGCGCGATCCGCTGTCCATCATCGTCTCGGCCATCGGCTATGTCGCGCTGATCGAGGGCGCTCTGCTGCTCGCGGTCCCGGCGCCCCTGCTCAAGATCGGTCGCTGGTCCCTCAACTTCACCCGCGCCTGGGCGATCGTCTCGATCATCCTCGGCATCCTTCTCTTCCTCGCTGGCCTCACCGGCCGCGCCACCGTCATCGCCTGAAAGGAACCCAAATGGCAGACGTCCCAGCACGAACAGAGATGCGCGTCACCACCGGACCCATCCGTGGCTCGCGCAAGATCCATGTCGGCCCGCTCAAGGTCGCCATGCGCGAGATCGACCTGGAACCCGGCAGCGGGGAGCCGCCGGTCCGCGTCTATGACACCTCCGGTCCCTACACCGATCCGGATGCCCGCATCGACATCATGGCGGGCCTTCCCACGCTGCGCCGCGACTGGATCATCGGCCGGGGCGATGTCGAGGAATATGACGCCCGCGCCATCCAGCCGGAGGATAACGGGCTGAAAGGCCCCGACCGCAGCGGCGGCGTTCAGCCCTTTCCCAACACGGTCAAGCGTCCCCTGCGCGCCAAGGCTGGAGCGAACGTCTCCCAGATGCACTATGCCCGGCGCGGCATCATCACGCCGGAGATGGAATATGTGGCCGAGCGCGAAAATCTGGGCCGCGCCCGCCTCGCCGAATATGTCCGCGACGGGCAGGACTGGGGCGCGTCGATCCCCGACTATGTGACTCCGGAATTCGTCCGGGAGGAGGTCGCCCGCGGCCGCGCCATTATCCCGTCGAACATCAACCACCCGGAATCGGAGCCCATGGCCATCGGCCGCAACTTCCTGGTGAAGATCAACGCCAATATCGGCAACAGCGCCGTCGCCTCCGATGTGGCGAGCGAAGTCGACAAGCTGGTCTGGTCGATCCGCTGGGGCGCCGACACGGTGATGGACCTGTCGACCGGCCGCAACATCCACGACACCCGCGAATGGATCATGCGCAACTCGCCGGTCCCGATCGGCACCGTGCCCATCTATCAGGCGCTGGAGAAGGTCGGCGGCATTGCCGAGGAACTGACCTGGGACATCTTCCGCGACACGCTGATCGAGCAGGCCGAGCAGGGCGTCGACTATTTCACCATCCATGCGGGCGTGCGCCTGCCCTACATCCCGCTGACCGCCAAGCGCGTGACCGGCATCGTCAGCCGCGGCGGGTCAATCATGGCGAAATGGTGTCTCGCCCATCACAGGGAAAGCTTCCTCTACGAGCATTTCGACGAGATCACCGAAATCATGAAGGCCTATGACATCGCTTATTCGCTGGGCGACGGCCTGCGTCCCGGTTCCATCGCCGACGCCAATGACGAAGCGCAGTTCGCCGAACTCTACACGCTGGGCGAACTCACCAAGCGCGCCTGGGAACAGGATGTGCAGGTGATGATCGAAGGCCCCGGCCACGTCCCGATGCACAAGATCAAGCAGAATATGGACAAGCAGCTCGAAGCCTGCGGCGAGGCGCCCTTCTACACGCTTGGGCCGCTCACCACCGACATCGCGCCGGGTTACGACCATATCACCAGCGGCATCGGCGCCGCGATGATCGGCTGGTACGGTACGGCCATGCTCTGCTACGTCACGCCCAAGGAGCATCTGGGCCTGCCCGACCGCGACGATGTGAAGGTGGGTGTCGTGACCTACAAGCTCGCCGCCCACGCCGCCGACCTGGCCAAGGGCCACCCCGCCGCCAAGGTCCGCGACGACGCGCTGAGCCGCGCCCGCTTCGAATTCCGCTGGCGCGACCAGTTCAACCTGTCGCTCGATCCCGACACGGCCGAGAAATATCACGACCAGACGCTTCCCGCCGAAGGCGCGAAGACCGCCCATTTCTGCTCCATGTGCGGCCCCAAATTCTGCTCGATGAAGATCACGCAGGAAGTGCGCGACTTCGCCGCCAGGCAGAACCAGCCCGCCGACAGCTTCCTCGCGGCGGAGGACGCCGAAAAAGGCATGGCCGAAATGAGCGAAATCTTCCGGCAGACCGGCGGCGAACTCTATATGGGCGCTGGCGACCGGGAGCATGATTGAGTTCAGCTCTACATAGCCAAGGATGACCCGAATGACCGCCCCCGCTTATCTTGTCAGCGCGGTTGATCTTGGTCCTTGAGCCGCGGAAAATCGTTGCTTCATGGCGTCGGCGAGCGGGTGGGGACGGTCTGGACGGGCCGGTCTGTCCGGGAAGTTGCCGGCGCCTTCGGCGGGTGCGTGGCAGACGCAGCCAAGTCGTCGCAGCGGCTGCGTGATATGAGCAATGCTGGTCTGCGCCGATGGGCGGGCACAAGCAGCGGGCCTTAACCGGCGAGCAGCAATCGATGCCGTTGCGGCTCGGAATGGCCGCATTGATGGTGCGTTCCCCGGCGATCCAGCAGGCCGAGCGGCTATCAGCTTAGCCCGAACGCGGTGTGGTCGTTGCTGACCAATGCAAGCCACAGCTTCAAAAAAGCCTGTTCGCCATCCAGGATAGCACGGAGATGTGATTCACACTGACTTTTGGAGGTTGGCGCGGAAGGCGAAGTTATTCATGACGATCAATGGGATCGGTTGCGAGAGTTCGTGCCGGGAGGCCTTAAGGGCAAGCGGGCCCTCGCAGCGACGGGCAGGGGCGGCGGCCCTGTAGTCGCTCATCTGCCCCTCGCTCGGCAGTATTATCAATGGCCTGCCCTTGCCGTCGCACACGGCATGGAGCTTCGAGTTCAGGCCACCTTTGGTGCGTCCGATACGTCTGGGATCAGCCCTTTTTCAAGCAGACTGGCTGCGGTCCGATGCGCCTTCAGATGCGTCGCATCGATCATGAGTTGATCGGGCCTGCCGGCCTTCGCCGAAAGGGCGGAGAAGATCTGGTTGAACACCCGAGCCGGCTCCATCGGATGAAGCGATTGCAGATTGTCTTGGGTGGGCCATAATCAACGGGCGCATCGCACCATCGCAAGCCGTTCTTGATTACGAAGATGCTGCTGATGATGATCTGACGATCACTCACCCGTGGCACGCCGTGCGACAGCTGAAATATGGCTCAATCCGGCGCATCTGCGCCTCCGAAAGCCAGATCAGATCACTCAAGGCGACGCCTCCTCACGCCGCCATTGAATCAACCAGTCGCCATCTCCGCAAGCAATTCAATAGGTCATGAGCCTAGCTTGCGAACCGGAAGCCGATCCACAGCGTCCGGGGGGTGCCCAGGTCGATGGACCCTCCGGCGTTGCGGGTGATCACCTCCTCATCGAAGAGATTCTCGCCCCGGGCAACCAGGGTGACGCCATGGCCCAGCGGCAGGCGCGCCACCGCATCGACGGTCAGCGCATCGGGCAGGACATCGGTCTGGAGGTCATCCTCATATTGCTTGCCGACATAGCGCAGCGTCGCGGAAAGCGCCGGTCCCTGCTCCGGCTCCCAGGCCAGCGTGGCGCTCGCGGCATGACGGGGGCTCTGCGCGGGGGTGAGGCCGTCAAAGCCCATGCCCGGCGCATGGACGGTGCTGTGGCTATAGGCATAGGATGCCGAAAGCAGGAAGTCGTCCACCCGGCCGATGGCGGTCAATTCGATCCCCTTGGCGGTGATGCGGTCGACATTCTGCCGCTCGCGCGTGTTGGCGACATTGGTGAGGGTGACATTGGCTATGGCATCGTCCAGCCGGTTGATGAAGCCGGTGGCGGAGAGGGTCAGGCCCGGAATGGGCGTGAGGTCGATGCCCGCCTCCACGCCCTTCAGCTTTTCGGGCGTCAGCGCGGCATTGGCGCGGGTCGTGATCGGGAAGACCACGAACGGCCGATATAGCTCGTTCAGCGTCGGCAGGCGGAAACCGCTATAGGCCGCGCCACGTAGCGCGACTGCATCGCTGATGCGGTAGAGAGCGCCCGCCCTTCCGGAGAACTGCCAGTCCGAACGGTCGGCAAAGCTGTTGTTGGCCGCACCGGTGCCGGTGGCGCGATAGAAGCCGTTGCTGATCGTCCAGCGATCCGCCCGCACCCCGCCTGTCAGGACCAGCCGGCCCAGCGTCCAGTCATCCTCGGCAAAGAGGCCGGTGGTCATCTGCTCGCCGCCGGCATGACGGCGGGAAGTGACCGGATTGGCCGCTATATTCGCGTTATAGCCATCCTCGAACATGTCGCCGGTGGCGAAGCGGGTGTCGGCCCCGATGCGCAGCACATGGTCGGGGCCGACCGGTGGTCGCAGCTCGATCTTGCCGCCGATGCCGGTCGAGGGCGTATTGCGCTGGTCGAGCGACTTGCGGAAGGTGGATGCCGAAATCACGATGTTGGAGAAGTTGCGCGCCTGGATATAGGCCAGCGCATCGACCTGCCATGCACCGCGGGATATGAAGCGGATGCTGGCGTCCTGCCCTTCGCTCATGCTGTCCGCGCCCTTGAAGCGCAGGGTGCGCTCGTCGTGGAAGATGGTGCCGCGGAACTGGATCTCCGATGTGGCGGACAGGGGCGCGACGGCGCGCAAATTGGTCGACCAGCCGTCATAGGCGGCAGGCGAAGTCGCGGCGACGCGCTGGTTCCGGGGCGTGGTCTGGAAGCCGTCGCCCCGGTCCCAGCGACCCGAAAGCGAGACATAGCCGCCGCCCAGATCCGGCGTCAGGCTGGCGGTCAGTTCGGTCGCATCCTTGCTGCCGTAGAAGGCGCTGGCGCCGAAGGTCGGAAGCTGATCCCGCGTCGCGCTGGCGAGTTCGATGGTCCCGGCCACCGCGCCCGCGCCGAAGGCCCCAATGCCGCCGCCGCGCGTCACCCGCACCACCGACAGGCGGTCGGGCACCAGCGCGCTGAAGGGGATATAGCCGAAAAAGGGATCGGCCATCGGCACGCCGTCCAGCAGCACCAGCGTCCGGCTGGAAGCGTTGCCGCCCAAGGCACGCAATGTCGCTCCCTGGGCCGAAGGATTGGCGGACCGGCTGTCGGAACGGCGGAACTGCTGGAATCCCGCCACATCGCCCAGCACGCTCTCGATCCGGCCGGAAGCGCTGTTGGTCAGCCGGTCCCGGTCGATGATCACCGACCCATAGGCCGGCGTCCCCGGCGGCAGGGACAGCCCCTCCCCCGTCACGACGATGCGGTCCGTGTCGGACGCCTCCGTCCCGGCGGCCGCAACCGTCGGAATTGCGGCCAGAACCAGTGACAGCGAAAGATATTTCATCGGCGCCCTTTCCTCTCTTTGGGAGAGGGACTAGGGGCGCCGCGCAGGAAGTTCAAGCGACCCTTTTTCCGGTTGACGCCGCCAGAATCTTGTCGATCGTCAGCGGATAGTCGCGCAGGCGCACGCCCGTGGCGTTGTAGATCGCGTTGGCCACCGCCGCGCCAGCCCCGCAAATGCCCAGTTCACCGACGCCCTTGGCCTTCATGGGCGAGCTTTTGTCGTCCAGTTCATCGATGAACAGCACGTCCTGATGCGGGATGTCGGCATGCACCGGCACCAGATATTCGGCCATGTCGTGGTTGACGAAGAAGCCGAACCGCGTGTCGACGCTCAGCTCCTCCATCAACGCCGCGCCCACGCCCATGGTCATCGCGCCGATCACCTGGCTGCGCGCCGATTTGGGATTGAGGATGCGCCCGGCGGCAAAGGCCCCGCCCATGCGGCGGACGCGGACTTCGGCGGTGTCGATGTCGACGCCGACCTCGCAGAAATGCGCGCCGAACGTGGCCTGCGCATAGCGTTTGGTGAGGTCGCCATAGTCCATGCTGTCCTCTGCCCAAAGGCCCTCGCGCCCCGCCAGCGTCCCCAGCGGCTGGGACTGGTTGCCCAGGCGCACCAGACCATCCTCGAACAGCGCCTTGTCCGCCGGGAAGCCCGCCTTTTCGGCCAATTTGGCGCGCAGGGCCATGGCGGCGGCATAGACGCCCGCGGTTGAGCTGTTCCCGCCCCACTGGCCGCCCGAGCCGGACGACGCGGGAAAGCGGCTGTCGCCCAGCCGCACGGTCACGGCGTCCAGCGGCACGCCCAGCATTTCCGCCGCCGTCTGGCCGATGATCGTGTAGCTGCCGGTGCCGATGTCGGTCATGTCGGTTTCGACCGTCACATGCCCCTTGGCATCGACGCCGATGCGCGCACCCGACTTCGTGACCAGATTGTTGCGGAAGGCGGAGGCGACGCCCATGCCGACCAGCCAGCGGCCATCGCGCACCTGCCCAGGCTTCGGATTGCGGCGGTTCCAGCCGAAACGTTCCGCGCCCTCGCGCAGGCATTCGACCAGCTTGCGGCTGGAAAAGGGGCGCTGCGGCCCGGCTTCGGGATCATATTGCACATCGTTGCGGATGCGCAGTTCGACCGGATCGACACCGCAGGCCTCGGCCAGCTCGTCCATCGCGACTTCCAGCGCCAGCAGGCCCACCGCCTCGCCCGGGGCGCGCATGGCATTGCCTTCCGGCAGGTCCAGCGTCGACAGGCGATGCGTCGTCAGCCGATTGGGACCGCGATAGAGCAGGCGCGTCTGCTGCGCCGCCGTTTCCGCGCCGCCGCCGGGCAGGTCGCCCGACCAGACCTCATGCGCGATGGCGTCGATCACGCCCTGCCTGTCGGCGCCGATGCGGATGCGCTGGATGGTGGCGGGGCGGTGGGTGGTGTTGTTGGGGATTTGCGGCCGAGCGATCGCGACCTTCACTGGACGGCCGACCATGCGCGACCCCAGCGCCGCCAACAGCGCATCGGCGCGCAGGAACAGCTTCGCGCCGAAACCGCCACCGATATAGGGTGAGACGAGGCGGATATTCTCCTTCGAAATCTTCAGCGTCGCCGCCATTTCGCCCACGCTCCAGGCGATCATCTGGTTAGAGGTCCAGAGCGTGAGTTTGTCGCCATTCCAGGCGGCGATGGTCGCGTGCGGCTCCATCATCGCATGGCTCTGGTCGGGCGTGGTGTAGTGCTGGTCGATCTTCACCGCCGCCTTGGCGAAACCGGCTTCGAAATCGCCCGCTTTGGTATCAGCAGGGCCGCCGAAGCCGCCTTCGGGCGGAACGCCCTTGTCGCGCTCCGCCGCCAGATCGAAACGGCCCTGATCCGGCGCATAATCGATGCGGACGAGCCGGGCGGCGTCGCGCGCATTTTCCAGCGTATCCGCGATGACCAGCGCCACTGCCTGCTCATAATGTTCGATCTGCGGGCCGCCCAGCAGATGGGCGGTGTTCATATTGCCCTTGCCGAGCGGCCCCGCATTCTGGTGGGTGACGATGCCCAGCACGCCGGGCGCGGCTTCGGCGACCCGCAGGTCCATGGCGCTGATCCGCCCCTTGGCGATGGCCGACCCGACGATCCAGCCATAGGCGGCGTTGGGCGCGGCATCGTGCCGTTCATAGGCGTAGGGCGCGGTGCCGGTGACTTTCGCGGCGCCGTCGATGCGGTCATGGGGAATGCCGATGACGCGGCCCCGGTCGATCGGGTTGGTGGTGGCTGGCGTGTCGAACTTCATGGCTCAGGCCCCCTTCTGACGGTAGAGCGAGGCAAGGGTGCGGGCGGTCAGTTGCTGCTTGAACGCATTATGCGCGGTGGGCCGCGCCCCGCTGAGCGCCGCCTCCGCCACGGCCGCCGCGCCGGACGGGGCGGCGGCATCTGCGGCATCGGTACGCCAGGGCTTGGCCCCTATGCCCCCGAAGGCGAAGCGCGCCCGGCCGTCCTTCTCAAACACCGCCGCGACGGACACCAGCGCAAAGGCATAGGAGGCGCGGTCGCGCACCTTGCGATAGACATGGGTGCCGCCCAGAGGCTTTGGCAAGGTGACAGAGGTGATGAGTTCGCCGGGCTTCAGCGCATTTTCGATATGCGGCGTCTCGCCCGGCAGCAGGTGGAAATCCGCGACCGGAATGGAGCGACGGCCGCCATCGGTGCCAAGCGTATCGACCTGCGCATCGAGCAGGCGCAGCGCCACCGCCATGTCGGACGGATGCTGCGCGATGCAGGCGTCGCTGGTGCCCAGGATCGCCAGGCTGCGGCTCATCCCCTTGAGCGCGCCGCAGCCGCTGCCGGGCTTGCGCTTGTTGCAGGGCATGCGCGTGTCGTAGAAATAGGGGCAGCGGGTGCGCTGGAGCAGGTTGCCTCCGGTCGTCGCCTTGTTGCGAAGCTGACCCGAAGCACCCGCCAGCAGCGCGCGGCTGAGCACCGCATAATCGCGGCGGACGGCCTTGTCGGCGGCCAGATCGGTGTTGCGGACCAGCGCCCCGATCCTGAGGCCGCCTTCCGCTGTCGGCTCGATGCGGTCGAGGCCCAGATGATTGACGTCGATCAGATGGGTCGGCGTCTCGATCTGGAGCTTCATGAGGTCGAGCAGATTGGTGCCGCCCGCGATGAAGCGCGCGCCCTGGGTGCTGGCGGCCGTCTTCGCCGCTTCCTCGACGCTGGCGGCGCGGCTGTAGGTGAAGGGCCTCATGCCTTGTCCTCCGCAGTTCCATGGCCGGCGACTTCGCGGATCGCCGCGACGATGTTGGGATAGGCGGCGCAGCGGCAGATATTGCCGCTCATCCGCTCGCGCACCTCGCTCTCGGAAAAGGCCACGCGGTCGAGGTCCTCCGTGGCGTGGCTGGGGATGCCCGCCTCGATCTCCTCCAGCACCGCCACCGCCGAACAGATCTGGCCGGGCGTGCAATAGCCGCATTGATAGCCGTCATGGGTGATGAAGGCGCGCTGCATCGGGTGAAGCTTTTCCGGCGTGCCGAGCCCCTCGATGGTGGTCACATGATCGCCCTCATGCATGACGGCGAGGGTGAGGCAGCTGTTGATCCGCCGCCCCTCGACGATCACCGTGCAGGCGCCGCACTGGCCATGGTCGCAGCCCTTCTTGGTGCCGGTTAGGTGGAGATGCTCGCGCAATGCGTCGAGCAGGGTGGTGCGGGGGTCGAGTTGCAGATGCACTTCCCGGCCGTTCACGGTCAATCCTACGGCGCTCATCTGGGCCTGCTCCTTCTGGCGTTGCGGGCGGGCGGGAGCAGCGGCCTGCGCGTCGCCCAGCACGGGAATGGCGGCGGCGGCGGCGGCGCTGCCCTGAAGCAGGCCCCGGCGCGTCAACGGTTCTGGCATGCGATGCTCCTCCTCCTGCCCCCGCCATAGGAAGCGAAGGGCGATCATATTCGGTCGTTGCTCACTGATTTGACAGGCAGAATAGTAGCATATGGCCACGCGAGGCCAAGCCGCAAGGTGGGAAAAGCCACTATCGGGCGGGGAAATCCGGCGGGATCGGAAAAAAATGATTTTATGCAGATTCTCCCTTGCCGAGGTGGGAAGCCGCTGCTAGTTGCCCCCCACCCGCCGAGAGGGACACTTCCTCCGGCCGCCAGAGCGGGCGTAGCTCAGGGGTAGAGCACAACCTTGCCAAGGTTGGGGTCGAGGGTTCGAATCCCTTCGCCCGCTCCAGATTTCCTGCCCTTTTCAGGGCAGAACAGCCAAAAATCGAAAATCACACCCCACTCAATCTCCATAGATTGACCGGGTAAATGGCGCGTGGTTAGACGCGCCATTCTCTACTGTTAACTGCATCGCTCGCGTTGGTCCTTTCATTGGAACGTGCGCTTTAATGAGACTCTCTTTTAAGCCTCCTTCTTCATCGATCTGATGATCCGCATCGGGGCTTTCTCGCTTGTACATCCGAGATGCCAACCATTGCACGTTGCCGCGTGCTTTCCCAGCGACTTCCCCCGAAGCGTTGTAATGTCAGGCGGTAAAGACGATCTGCTTCGGGATAGCATTTAGCCGACAAGTAGCTGTAGGCAGCAGCTATGTGAGTCTCTGTATAAGGGTCGAGAACAGTGGCGAGCCTATGTTCTGAAATGACTTTTGTATAGTTTCCCTTGGCAGCTTCCTGACGGATCAACTTGTCCAGCGTCAGGTCTCCGGTTCCGCTTCGCTCCACCTCCGTCCGGATATGGCGGCGATGAGCTTAATCCACCAACAAACCTATCGGTCCACTCAGTAGGGGCAGATCACTTTGTCAACGCAGCCTAGCTGTCTGGTTGCGACACATCATTGGGATATGGTAAAGAATGCCATCGCGGATCACGCGTGGCGCTTTGCCGTCCTTGCTGATGAGGTTTCGTGATGGTGCAGATACATCCCCAGGCTC
>NZ_LXYF01000091.1:0-12420 GCF_002894065.1 Sphingobium sp. SA916 | reverse complement strand
CCACTTACCGACATTCCGCATACGCTTTGCGTCACGATATGGTCGTCTACCCTTGGCATCCGTTTTTCGGAATGATGATGCAGGTGGCGCCGTACCGCCGGGGCAAGCATCTCAAGCTTGTTATCACTGATTTGATGCCCGGCTATTGTCGGGAGGTTCCACTTTGGATGTTCGACGCGGACTATTGCGGCGGGATGATCCAAGGCCCGCCCGAGGTCAGCATCGATGGACTGACGGAACTGGGCAATTTGCTGGGCGTGTTGGGAAAGACTCGGAAGCGTGCGGCACGATCGCCTTCTTCGAAACCGAAGGAGAGACGACGTGCGAGCAAGCAGATATCGGAATCGATCACAGCTCAAGCTGCAGTTCGACCCACCGGCGCGGAGGCCCCTGGAGGGCGTTCGACCGAAGGGTGTCGTGGAAACGCTGGCAGACCTGCTTCTGGAAGCGGTCGGAGCGCCGAAGATCGAGGGAGGCGTTGATGACCAGCAAAATCACGCCTGATCATCTTTCACGGATTGCGGTCGTCTATGTGCGCCAGTCGACGTTGACGCAGGTGACTGGAAATCTCGAAAGCCAACGCCGCCAGTATGATCTGGCGGGTGCCGCGACAGCGGCAGGCTTCGCCTCGACGACAGTGATCGACGAGGATCTTGGGCGATCCGGTTCGGGGAGTATGGAACGCCCTGGCTTCGAGAAGCTCGTTGCCATGGTCTGCTCCGGTGATGTCGGCGCGGTTTATTGCATTGAGGCTTCGCGCCTGGCTCGAAACGGCCGTGACTGGCATCACCTTATCGACCTGTGTGCCTTGGCGGGCACGCTGGTGATCGATCCCGATGGAAGCTATGATCCTCGGCTGATCAATGAACGCTTACTTCTCGGCTTGAAGGGGACGATGGCGGAATATGAGCTCAGCCTGATCCGGCAGCGCGGCCTGGCCGCGCGTGACGCCAAGGTCCGTCGTGGCGAATATCGGTTCGCGCTTCCGCCCGGCCTGTGCTGGAGCGAAGCGGGTACAATCGAGATCGACCCCGATGAGCACGTTCAGGAAGCGATCCGCCTGGTGTTCGCAAAGTTCCGAGAGCTTGGGAGCGCCCGACAGGTGTTCCTCTGGCTCAGGACCGCCGCCATTAAGATGCCGGTCATGCGGCGAAATGTCGACGTCTGCAAACTGGAATGGAAACCGCCAGCCTATCACAGCGTGGTGCAGATCCTTCACAATCCCCTCTATGCTGGCGCTTACGCGTTCGGGCGGGTGGGACAGCGCACCAAGGTGGTCGATGGACGGTCGCGAAAGATCAGCGGTTACCAGAAACCGCAGGAAGAATGGTCGACGCTGATCCCCGACCACCATCCCGGCTATATCAGCTGGCAGGATTATGAGGAAAACCAACGCCTCCTGCTCGACAACGCCTACATGAAGAGCAACTGCAGCCGCAAATCCGGACGCGGTGGACGAGCGTTGCTCACCGGCTTGATGCGTTGCGGCCGATGCGGGCGGATGATGCGCGTGTTCTACGGTATGGAGAAAGGCCATGCGCACCGATATCAATGCCGCGGCGATGACGCGCATGTAGGCGCAGGTCTATGCATTGGCATCGGGGGTTTGCGGATCGACCGGGCCATCGCGCTGGCTTGCCTGGAGGCCGTCTCGGATCGCGCTGTCGAAGCGGCAATCTTCGCCTCCGATCAACTCGTGCGATCCGCGAACGACATCATTGCCGCAATCGAGCGTGACCTCGAGGCTGCACGCTATGAGGCGTCGCTTGCTGCGCGGCGCTACGAACTGGTCGATCCCGCCAAGCGGCACGTCGCGCGCGAGCTCGAAGCACGCTGGAATGCCGCCCTGGAACGTATTGTGGAGCTCGAGAAGCGCATAGAGGAGAAGCGCGCCGGCTTGGCAGCTCAGCCGAAGATCGATCGCGCGATGCTCCTCCAGCTCGCCCAGGATCTGCCGGCGGTCTGGAACGCACCCTCAACTGACACCCGGACGAAGCAGCGGTTGGTCCACACGCTTATCAAAGAGGTCGTCTTTGACCTGGACAGCGAGACGAACGAAGCGGTCCTGCTGGTTCACTGGGTTGGCGGTCGACATAGCGAACTGCGCGTGGCGCGCGTTAAAACCGGGCGCTATCCCAAGGATAATATCCCGACTGCGGTCGAAGCGCTCCGAAAGCTTGCAGGGCACTGGCCCGACAAGGAGCTGGCCGTCTCGCTCAACCGCATGCTTTGCAAAACGGGTGATGGCGAGACCTGGACAACAGTGCGGGTGCGCGAAATGCGCGAACGTCTTGGCCTGCCGGACTATGACGGAAAGAACGACAACTACGTCAGTCTGGCAAAAGCTGCTGAGCGCTTTGGCATATGTATCGGGTCTGCTCGCCGCCTTGCCGAGACCGGGCTGTTGCCCGGCAGGCAGATCATGAAAGGGTCGCCCTGGCTGATCCCGACCGCCGCACTGGACGATGAGAACGTCCAGATAGAGGTGCAGAAAGTTATTGGCAGGAGGTCGGCATTTTACACGAATTATCAATATGATAGACTAACGCGCCTGCCAGGAATTTAATGGAGGGATGCATTATGAAACGCAGTGGGGTGACAGGCTGAAGCTGCTTTATTGGGATGGTCAGGGATTTTGCCTCTATTACAAGATTCTGGAGCGCGGCCGTTTCCCTTGGCCCGGGGCGACTGACGGGACGGCGCGCCTGACATCGGCCCAGCTCGCGATGTTGTGGGAAGGGATCGACTGGAGGCGCCCGGACTGGGGCGCGCCGCCGGCCCGGGCCGGGTAACTTACTTCTGCGAAAGCATCTGTTTTTCTGTACTTTTTGGCCGTTTTCCCGTACCTAAGGCCATGCTCAACGCGGCATCCCATCTTCCCGAAGATCCGGCACTCCTCAAGGCGATGATCGCCGAGCTGCGGGACCAGAACACGAAGCTGACGATGACGCTGCGCGCCCATGACCTGGTCGTCCAGGCGCTTCGTTTGCAGATAGCCAAGCTCAAGAAGCAGGCCTTTGGCAAGTCCTCCGAGAAGATCCAGCGCGAGATCGAGCAACTCGAGTTCGCGCTCGAAGACGTTCTCGTTTCCGTCGCCCAACAGGGTCTCGTAGCAAGCGACCAGGATGATCCCGACGCGGTTGCTCCCGCCGAGGGCGGCTACGGGTTGCGTCCGTCCCGTCGCCCGCGTGTCTCGGCGGACACGCCGCGCGAACGCCACGAGCTCGATCCCGGCAGCACCTGTCCGGATTGCGGAGGCGACCTGCGCTTCGTGGGTGAAGACGTGAGTGAGATCATCGAGATGATCACGGCAAAGCTCAAGGTAATCGAGGTCGCTCGCCCGAAGAAGTCCTGCCGCTGCTGCGAGAAGATGGTCCAGGTGCCGGCCCCCAGCCGCCCGATCCCCGGCAGCATGGCCGGCGCAAGCCTCCTCGCCTACGTGCTGGTCTCCAAGTTCGACGACCATTTGCCGTTGTACCGGCAAAACGAGATTTTCGCGCGCATGGGCGCCGATATTCCGCGCAGCACGCTCGCCGACTGGTGCGGCCACTCGATGCGGATCCTGCAGCCAGTGATCGACCAGATCGAGGCATCGGTCCTGGACAGCGACATCCTGCACGCCGACGACACGCCCATCCGCGTGCTGGCACCAGAACGGCGTGCCAAAGGTATCGGCAAAGGCGTCAAGCAAGGCCGGATCTGGGCATATGTCTGTGATCAGCGCCCCTGGGCCGGCGCCGCGCCGCCCGGGGTCGTCTATCGCTATGCGCCCAACTGGAATGCGCAGCATGTCCAGGACCAACTTTGCAATGCAAACGGCATTCTCCAGGCCGATGCCTACAAAGGCTATGCGAAGCTCTACGAACCTAGCGCGGATGGGAGCCCGCGTTTCCGGGAAGCAGCCTGCTTTGCCCATTGGCGACGCGATTTCCACGACATCTGGACGTCGCAAAAATCTGAGATCGCACACGAGGCGCTCGAGCGTATCGGGCAGCTCTATGACATCGAGCGCGAGATCGTCGGCAAGTCTGCCGATATCCGTCGCGACGTGCGCCAGGAGCTGAGCAAATCTAGGCTCGAGGCCCTGCATGCCTGGGCCGCGACGCAGCTCACCCGAATCCCGGGCAAAAGCGATCTCGCCAAGGCCTTTCGCTATGCCCTCGGCCGCTGGCACGCGTTCAGCCTGTTTCTCGACGATGGCCGCGTCGCCATCGACAACAATGCCGCCGAACGCGCCGTCGTGCCCATATGTCTCGGCAAGAAAAACTGGCTGTTCGCCGGCTCCGAGGCCGGCGCCGAAACCCTCGCTCGCGCCATGACACTCATCGAAAGCGCCAAAATGAATAGCCTCGATCCTCAGGCCTATATCACCGACCTGCTCAATCGCATCCATGATCACAAGATCAACAGGATCGACGAATTGTTACCTTGGAACTGGGCGCCGTTGACTCTCCCGCAAGCACTGGCCGCCTGATGGCCGCGGTCACGCACGTCCTCACCCTCGAATATGTTGCCAGGATCCTCGACGAGGACGTGGAATTGCTGAAAGCCATCATCTCAAATGACGACAATCTGACCTACGGAAACATCATCAGCGTCTGCATCGGCCCCGACGAGGCCATCACCGCGCTAACCGATCACGGTGTAGATGAACTCACTGACATGCTCAGCGAGGCCCGTCTCACGACCAAGTCCTGGCACCAGTTCCTCGATGACTTCGTCGACGATCCCGAACTCGCCGCCCGCTTCAAGGCACAACCTTCGCGGTAACAATCGGGCGGTTACCCTGAACACGCACTGGATCTTGTCTTTGGACGACGCAAGGAGCAAGATCGAGGCGTGGCGGACGGACTTTAACGAGACCCGGCCTCACACATCCCTGGGGTTCATGACCCCGGCCGAATTTGCTTCATCGGCCGGGGTTAACCCCGGCCGATGAAGTGCCGGATCTCTCATTCTGGCCGGTGGCAGAACTGGGACAGGGCCAAAAAACGGCCCGGCTCTAATCCCAGCTTGTGGAAAGCTGGGGGTCACATCACCGGAGGCTCGCCTTCGCTCCGCAACAGGATGTGCAGGCAATTCAACGGGAGCCCTCCACCTCCAAATGTAACAATTAGTGAAGCGGTCTACCTCAAACAGTCCTTTTGCCAACTTCTGATAACAACGTATTGCGCAAAATCTGGACTGGATCCGAATTATCGCGTTTGCCAGCGGCCCAGGACGAAGGATTTTGCAATCTCTCACCAAATTGCTCGGGAATCATGAAGCCGAGCTCATTGACTACAGTGCGATTCTGGATGCGCCATACGCCGTCTCGGCGCGTGAATTGATCCACATAGCGGAACACAGTGCTAAACTCGAGAACACCTTCATCCTCTCCTTCGTCACCGGAACTGCCGAACGCCCACGCTTCTCTACCAACGCGCTGCCAACAAATCGCGTACGATTCACAGAGTGCCTCGTTATCGTCAATAATTTCGATGTACACATTGCAGATCAGATGTAGGCAAAGCTCTATACTGGGATGGCGCTTCTCCATCCAGTCGATCAAGCCGTCTACCCCACCTTGGTAGGCGCCGTGATTGTCATAGGCATCGCTATGATAGGTCTGCCGCACCATGGCGAAGTCCATGCGGTCCACGCCGTGGCAATATTGGTATATGCGGTGCTGAATCTCCATGCGGTCGGCAATACGTTGAGGGGTAAATTCAGAGTTCATAGAGGGCTCCAAAATTTGGTTGCACGGGAAATGGGATCGCACGGGGACAGAATACGCGCTGACAACGAAGCTTACGGCTGGCAGCGAGGTCGCGTCGGGCGTCTCGCAGGGGCGACCTGTCAGAGAACGCCCTCAGAGCAATAGAGGCCCCCATTCTGGCCGGTTCGTCGCAGGACACAGCCTTGTTGCGACCGCAAGTTTTATTACGGAACCCGCGTGTCACAGAACGTGCGAAGGGCCTGAAGGCCTTTCAACAGAATCACGCATGACCCGTCCGAACCGCTCCAGGCTGCTGACGGCGATCGCCGCAGCCAACATCCCGCAGCTTACGTTGACCAGCGCGACGCCAGCCCCCAAACCCCATGGCTTTCCTGCGAAGAGCGTATCGGACATAGCTCCAACGAGCGGCGAAGCTAGGGCGGCGGCCCCAAGATTAGTAGCCAACAGCAATAATGCAGAATTCACGCCTCGCATTCTGGATGGCGTCAGCAACTGCAACAGAGCAACGATATTCGCGTAATATGCAACGGGGATCAAGGCCAACGGAAGCATCAGCACAAGGGTGTGCTCCAGTCGGCTCATGATGCCAGCCAGGCCTCCCACCGTACCAATCAAGGCGCACAGCAAAACAATCCGCATCGAGGCGTCGTGACGACCCGCATTCTGCCATTTCTCCGTAATCACCGACCCGGCAAATCCGCCAAGAGCTGGCAGAACCAGATAGATCACACCAATATAGTATCCCGAGGTCGACGCGTCCAAACCGTAAGTCCGAATAAAGTGAGTTGGCATCCAAAGATATGTAGTCATTGTAGGAACAGCGAGAAGCAACGAACAACCGTAGAGCGGGCCATAATCCCGCCGTCGCCCCCAAATATATCGAATTGAATCACCGAACGTCGCGAGCCCCTCACGGTCACCAGAAAGACGATCGGGCTCGCGGACCATCAAGAAGAAGGCCGCGAGTACCAGCCCCGGCGCGCCCACCAAGAAGAAGGTCGCTTGCCAAGGGCGAAGACCGAAGGGTAGCTCTGGAAGAGAGGTGATGGCCTTAACGACTGCGCCCCCTGCGATGAAGGCGAGGCCATTGGCAAAAAGCACGGACGTTAGGAAGATCATGACCGCTCGCACCATCCGCTTGGGCGGAAAAGTATCAGCAATCAATGAATAAGCAGCGGGGTGAAGCACAGCTTCGCCGACAGCGGCGCCAACCCGGAAGAAAAAGAACTGGAGAATCGTCGAGGAGAACCCACACAGCATCGTCATGATGCTCCAGCTCAGTATGCCAAGAAATAAAATGCGCACGCGATTATATTTGTCGATCAACCGACCGAGAGGGATTCCAGCGACGCAGTAGAATAGTCCGAATGAGAGCCCCTGAACTAGCCCCAATTCGAAGTCGCTCAACCCAAAGTCTTTTTTGAGTGGCTCGACGACAAGCGCCATAACTTGTCGGTCGATCGTGGCCATGACTGCAGATAACACGAGCAGAGCCAGGAGAACCCACATTCTCACGCCATTCTGGGTTGGCACTGATCCATTTTCTGGTTTGTTCATGTCATTTACCCGATTCGTGACTTGCAGTGTGCGGTTCGACTTATTCCTTTTGCCCCTAAACCCTTCCGCCATACCGCCGTTAAGCTTGGCGTAGTTCAACAAGGCAGTTGGCTTCCGAAAGTTTTAGCGTGGGGCATTCAGGAAAGATGACATGGCCGAGGGCACACCACATCTCGGGGCAGCCCCTTACGGCCGACTTGCAAGGGATGAGGCCTGCCTGGGGGCGGGCGACGATGGCCATATACTCACCACTCATTTCGGGCATAGGCCGACAGAACGACCTATGTCCGACCAATGAGATGTCGGGAATTCGCGTTGATTTAAGACACTCTAAAATTTGGATTTGACCCGCACACCATATGTGCGCGGAGCGGCGGCCGCCTGGAAATAGCCAAAGGCATTGGCCGACTTCTGTCCATAGTAGGCTTTATCAGTCAAATTCCGCCCCCACACATCAATACCCAATCTACCGTCGGAACTCGTCCAACCAATCGAGGCATTTAGCACGCTATAGGACGGGTAATTTACGCGATTATCGGGCGTCGCGAAGGACAATCCCTTGTGAATTAAAGTACCGTTGACTTTGAAATCGCCGATGCGAGTGGGAATTGCGTATGTGAGCGAAACGCTACCGGAAAATTCGGGTGCATTGGTCATGCGATTCCCGCTCACATTGACAAACGCCAGCTTTCCATTCGGACCGCGCGAAGGCGAGCCCGGAAATGACGTGTACTTCCCATCTAGATAACCAAACCCACCAGCAAGCGTAAGGTTCTCAAACGGCACCACTTCGAAATCTGCGTCGAGACCATATACACGAGCCTTGCCCGCGTTGAATATCTGAGCGGACGTCCCGTTCGAGGAGACAGCCAGGACCTGAAGGTCCTGATAATCGTAGTAGAATCCCGCAATATTGAACCTAACAGCGCGGTCAAAAAGCTGCGTCTTGAGACCAACCTCATACGCGTCCAGTTGCTCCGGATTATAAGATGGAGCTGTCAGAGACGTAACTGAAAAACCACCACTCTTGGCGCCACGATTGTAAGACGCATAGGCAAGGACATCCGGCGCCATCTGATAATCCAGTGCCAGTCTCCAAGTGAGATTTCTAGAACTAGTCTCACGATCTGGGCCTGGAATTTCGACAGCGAGCGACGGAATCCGCGTCAGCCCATTCGTCGTTTCGTTCTTGTCGTATGTATAGCGCAAGCCTCCAGTCAGGTTCAGCTTTGGCCCGATCTCATACGTCATCTGCCCGTAAATGGCGATCGACGATGTTTTCGCGGTGTCCGTCACGAAAGTGTCTGGGCCCACTGTAACCCCACTCAGGACCAGAGTTGAGTCTTCTACATATCGGAACAGATAAACGCCAGATTGCCAGCGTATACCGGATGTGTTATTGCCCTGTAGCTGAAATTCTTGGGTATATTGCCTAAGTTTTTCGAGAGTGTCTGCACCAAGCTGAATCGAATTATTAGGAGTCTGGGGGGGCTTCACGATGTCGGTGAAATAATGTTGATAGTAATTAGCATAGAACGTAGATGAGGTCAGTCGCGCAAAGCCGAGGTCCTTCTCAATTCGGAGCCCAGTGAGAAGGTTGCGAATATTCTGATACGGGGTTTGGTTCATCTCGACATCGAACCGGTCAATGCTCGGATAGCCGTAGAGCACACGACTCTCCGGGGCGAGCTGATAGCCCAAGCCATTCGATCGACTCTTCTCGTAGTCGACAAACAGTGATACCTTCGTTGTATCTCCTGTGTACACCCACTTATTGCGTATAGACAGGGAACGGTATTTATTTATGTCGTTACCAACTACTAGATTGCGCCCAAAGCCTTTTCCTTGATCAGAATACTGCACAGCAAGATCCGCGGCGAGTCCGGGCGCAATTCCGCTTGATATATAGCTGTCGCTGGTAAATGTCTGGTAGTTTCCGTAGCCAACCCCGAAATCACCATGGAAATCCTGAGTGGGATCTTTGGTTACCAACTGTATAACGCCGCCCGTAGCATTGCGACCGAACAGGGTTCCTTGTGGGCCCTTCAATACTTCGATCCGCACAAGGTTATTAAATCCAAGCTGGTTAGCTGATTTCGCAGCAATATAGTAACCGTCGATGTACGTCGCAACCGATGGCTCATCGTAATTCGATGATGAATCTGAACCAACGCCTCGCAAGAAGGGCCGATTAATGGAACCTAGGCGCGGGATGGTAAGGTTTGGCACCAACCCTTCCAAAGATCTGGTGTCCCTCACACCTCGCGCTTCCAACGCATCTTGACTCATAGCCGTAACGGCGATTGGCACCGACTGAAGGTTTTCGCCGCGTCGCTGCGCGGTTACGATAATTTCTCCGACACCGGCGCTCTTGACCTGAGCTTCGTCAGCCGCGGCCAAAGCAGCGCTCGACGCCGCAGGCTTCCCAACGACATCCGATTGCTGCGCAAACGCCTGCGACGCCCCGCAGACGCCCATCAACGCCGGTGTAATCATCAGTTGGATGTTTCTGGCATTCATCAGTGCTCTCCCCTCCGCTTCGAAGAACATTCCGCTTATGCGCATGTCATTAACGTAATGCCGAGCCCTTTGGAGGCGCGGTCGAGCCGACGTTGTGCACCGCGAATTTTATTGTAGGATCGACCC
Source organism: Sphingobium sp. SA916 (assembly GCF_002894065.1). NCBI lineage: Bacteria > Pseudomonadati > Pseudomonadota > Alphaproteobacteria > Sphingomonadales > Sphingobiaceae > Sphingobium > Sphingobium sp. SA916. The sequence continues at coordinate 2,498 of NZ_LXYF01000091.1, read as the reverse complement.
TAATGCTCGGTTCGGATGTGGTCTGTCCCCATTTTCAGGGACATTGACCCGTGTAGTCGAGGTCACCTGATTCGGCACCGCCTGACGTGTGTGAACAGGAAATGCCCTGCGATACAAGATAGACCTGAAATGCGCGGACGTCTTCCAGCCCCAAACGGTCGGGCGATCGCCCGAAATAGCGACTGAACTTCGTTATCGCGTGCAGATAGGAGCGTTGGGTAGCGGGCGACAGGTTGCGCAAGCTCATGTCGTCGATCATACGACGGCGCAGCGGGCTGACCGTTACTGTGACGTCTGTCATGGGATGAACTCCTGGTGAGGGGTTGGTCTTCAGCAACCAAATCTTCCCACCAGGGGGTCATTCCCGCCAGCCCCAAGGCGCCACTCGAGCGTCAGCGAGTTCGTTCAATCCTAGGTCGATTCAAATCGGTCGAAAACCGCTCTAATCCATCACTCCCGCCTGGCGCCCGCTCTCGCCTATCTTCAGCATCGACCGATCGTTAGCTGGGCAAAACCAGTTTTCCGCCTTGTTGATGTCACCCTGTCCCCGATACCGCGCCATTGCAGGAAATTTGCACAGCGGCATCGTGCGTAAAGGCACGTTAGAGCGACTGACGTAGATCGGATTGGCAGACCCTTCCTTGACGGTCCGAGCGGGGTTTTCGCCGTCGAGATCATACAGCCTCGCGATCAACGCATCCGGCGCCTTCCCCTTCTCGACCCAATCTTCCAATGCCCCCGTCGCATCAAACTTGTCTGGGCCGACGTGACCCTCGGATCCGCAATGCAGGCTACCCGGTATAGAAAACAGCCGCACATTCTTTTGGAGCTTTTCATATCCCCCAAATCGGCTCGCGAGCTGCTTGTAGTAGTTGATCGTAACGAAAGGCGAAAGTGCCTCGTCGCTGAGATTAACCCAGATCATCAGCTTGCGATTAAGCTTGATCAGATTCTGCAAGTTCTCCGGCATCGCGCCGATGCCCTTTCGCAACGCTGCTTGAGCCTTCGCGGCCTCGGATTTGGGAACAACGACGCGGAAGCCGCTGATCGGCCCAGGGCCACCTTCGCGGAAACTGAAAACGGATCTAAGATCATAGTTGGGATCTCGATTCACCAGACTCAGTGCTTCGGCCCCGAGCCCTGAAAGCCCCTCTCGCACACCAGAGGAGAAATATGTCGGCCGCGCCGTTTTGGACTCCGGGTCCAGCGCCATATTCAAGAAGAGCGGTTGGATCTCGCTGACTGAGTAACCCGGGATGACCACATTTCCGTCTTCATCGGTTACGGCGGTCGTCAAGGCGCTGATCGTGTCAATCTGGGGCTTCGTAAAACACTGGTTTCTGGATGTCGTCTCGTCGCAGCGCGGAAGATCGCGTTCGGGCCGGAAATTGCACATTGCCGGATTCTGAATCAAGCCGTCCTTGACACCATCGGCCGCATCGCACTGCGCTTTAACGAACGTATCGACCTGTCGGACGAGAGTATCAGGCACGCGTGACTCTAGTGATCGTGTCGCGGCCATCGGCAATCCCTGGAAATGAAAAGCATTTGTCGCGATGTTCGAATAGGGCGACCCAGCAATGATGCCGTCAAACTCTTCAGCAAAATAGGACGCGGCGACCAGCGCGTCGCGCCCACCGCCCGAACAACCTGTGAAGTAGGAAAGCAGTTTGTGCGGTGGGGTGATTTTCATGTTCGTCGCGTAGAATGACTTCGTAAAAGCCTTGCCCACCTTGGCCAGGACCTGGTTCGCTCGATAAAGGAAGTCCTTCAATTCCTCATCGAGAACTGCGGCGTCTTCATATGTCCATCCATCCCCAGTGGTCGCATCATGGCCCTCGTCCGTCGTGAATGCGGCGTAGCCCTTGACGAGGATATCTCCAGGATAGCCTTGGCTCACCACGATATTGCGCGGATTCGCTGGATTGCCATTCAGGTCCGGTATGCGTCCTGCATGCCCGCCGTTGCCGAGTTGAAGATATTTCCCGTTCCAAGACGCCGGAAACGTCGCCAGAAAGTTCGCAGTCTTTCCGCTTTTCGGATTGGTCACGAAGCTGCCTGTCACCTGGCAATAAGCCGGCAAATCACCTGCGGCCGCGACATATCTGACACCACCGGGCAATTTCGGGCCATTGCCGATCTCCTTTACCGTGGTGCGAATGGAAAGCCGGTCAGCGACCGCCCGGATCGCCGCCGGCTGACATGCGCGTTCCAGACTGGGTCCCGCGCGAGGCTCCGCCTGCGGAGCGGCTGCTGCGGTTTGCGGGACGGACATGGGGGCTGCGCTCGCCAATAGGGAAGCCATTGCCACTCGCCCGGCTACCTTCGAACACGAAGTCCGCAATTTCCTGGTGGAGTCGATCGGTTGCATAACTGTCTCCAATGAAAGAACTCAAGAGGCAGGGTGCATGTAAAAGTGCCCGTTTCCTCGTGGGTTCGTTGTTGTTTCTGTGTCCATCGACGCCGGCACGGACGAGTTGTAGCTTCCGAGGCCAGGC
>NZ_LXYF01000090.1:0-12565 GCF_002894065.1 Sphingobium sp. SA916 | reverse complement strand
GGGAGGGGTTAGGGGTGGGCGCGAGCGTAGCGAGCTTCTGACTTAGCCGTTGCAAAACAGCGCAGATGCCGCGCCAGCCCACCCCCTAACCCCCTCCCGCCTGCGGGAGGGGGAATGTCCGCCTTCCACCCTGTTTCCGTTTCCAACCTGAATCCTTGCGCGCTCTGGACAATGGTGATCTGCTCCATTTATGTATATACATTATTGAGTCGGCGCCAGTGGAAATGACGATGCGGCCTGCCTGCGACAGAATCTGGACCCATGCGCGTCTTGCGACTTTGCGGGATGGGGTGGGTGTCGTCGAAGACGGCGCGGTGGGGGTGCGGGATGGCTTGATCAGCTATGTCGGCAGTGCGGACGGCGCGCCGGATGCGGTCGAGACGATCGATTGCCAAGGGCGGTGGATCACGCCGGGGCTGATCGATTGCCATACGCATCTGGTGCATGGCGGCAACCGGGCGGCGGAGTTCGAGATGCGGCTGGCCGGGGCCCGCTATGAGGACATAGCGCGGGCTGGGGGTGGGATCATCTCCACCATGCGGGCCACGCGGGAGGCGAGCGAGGAGGCGCTGGTCGAAAGCGCCCTGCCCCGGTTGGATGCGTTGATCGCCGAGGGCGTTACGACCGTCGAGGTGAAGTCGGGCTATGGTCTGGACCTCGACAATGAGGTCAAGATGCTGCGGGCGGCGCGGCGGTTGGGGAGCGAGCGGGCCGTTTCCATCAGGACCAGTTTTCTGGGCGCGCATGCCCTGCCGCCGGAATTTTCAGGCGACGCGGACGGCTATATCGATCTGGTCTGCGGCATGTTGCCGGAGATTGCGCCGCTGGCCGACGCGGTGGATGGGTTTTGCGAGGGGATCGGCTTTTCCCCGGCGCAGATCGGAAGGCTGTTCGAGGCGGCCGGGCGGCTGGGGCTGCCGGTGAAATTGCATGCGGAGCAATTGTCGAACAGCCGGGGGGCGGAACTGGCGGCGCGGCATGGGGCGCTTTCCGCCGATCATCTGGAGCATCTGGATGCGGCGGGGGTGGCGGCCATGGCGCGGGCGGGGACCGTCGCGGTGCTGTTGCCGGGGGCCTTTTACTTCATGCGCGACACGCAGGCGCCGCCGGTCGAGGCCTTGCGGCGGGCGGGCGTGCCCATGGCGGTCGCGACCGACTGCAATCCGGGGACCGCGCCGCTGACGTCGCTGCTGCTGGCGATGAACATGGGGGCGACCCTGTTCCGGCTGACGGTCGAGGAATGTCTGGCCGGGGTGACGCGGGAGGCGGCGCGCGCGCTGGGGATGCTGGAGCGGGTCGGGACATTGGAGGTCGGCAAGCGGTGCGACCTTGCCGTCTGGGACATCGAGCGGCCGGCGGAACTGGTGTATCGCATGGGGTATAACCCGCTCCATGCGCGTGTGTGGAGAGGAATATGAAGCTGGTTCCGGGCGCGGTTTCGCTGGGGCAATGGCAGGCGATTTACGAGGGCGCGGCGGTGGCGCTGGACCCGGCCTGCGCGCCCCGCATCGCGGCCGGGGCGGCGGCGGTCGAGCGGATATTGGCGCGGCATGAGCCGGTCTACGGGATCAATACCGGCTTCGGGAAGCTGGCGAGCGTCAGGATTGGCGACGATGATCTGGCGGTGCTTCAGCGCAATATCGTGCTGAGCCATGCGGCGGGGACCGGTGCGCCCTCCCCCGTGCCGGTGGTGCGGTTGATGATGGCGTTGAAGCTGGCGAGTCTGGCGCAGGGCGCTTCGGGCGTTCGGCCGGGGACGGTGGCTTTGCTGGAGGCGATGGTGGCGCGAGGCCTGATTCCTGTGGTGCCTGCGCAGGGGTCGGTGGGGGCCAGCGGGGATCTGGCTCCCCTGGCGCATATGACCGCCGCGATGATCGGGGTCGGGGAGATCTGGGTTTCGGGCGAGCGGGTGCCTGCCCTTGAAGCATTGGCGCGGGCCGGGTTGGGGCCGGTGGAACTGGGGCCGAAAGAAGGGCTGGCGCTGCTCAACGGGACGCAGTTTTCGACCGCGAACGCCCTTGCCGGACTGTTCGGGGCGGATCGCCTGTTCCGGACGGCTTTGGTGACGGGGGCGCTCTCGACCGAGGCGGCCAAGGGGACCGATGCGCCGTTCGATCCGCGCATTCACCGGCTGCGGCGGCATGCGGGGCAGATGGCTGTGGGCGAGGCTCTGGCGGCGCTGATGGCGGGGTCGGCCATTCGCGCTTCGCATCGGGACCATGATCCCCGCGTGCAGGACCCATACTGCCTGCGCTGCCAGCCGCAGGTGATGGGCGCGGCGCTGGACGTGATGCGGTCGGCCGGAGCGATGCTGGAGACGGAGGCCAATGGGGTTTCGGACAATCCCCTGATCTTCGCCGAGACGGACGAGGCGCTTTCGGGCGGGAATTTCCATGCGGAGCCGGTGGCTTTCGCGGCGGACATGATCGCCATGGCGGTCTGCGAGATCGGATCGATCGCCGAGCGGCGGATCGCGATGCTGGTCGACCCGGCCCTGTCGGGACTGCCCGCCTTTTTGACGCCCCGGCCGGGGTTGAATTCGGGCTTCATGATTCCACAGGTGACGGCGGCGGCCCTGGTGTCCGAAAACAAGCAGCGGGCCTTTCCGGCGAGCGTGGACAGCATTCCGACTTCGGCCAATCAGGAGGATCATGTGTCGATGGCGGCGCATGGGGCGCGGCGGCTGGCGGAGATGGTGGCGAATGCGGAAGCCGTGATCGGGATCGAGCTTCTGGCGGGGGCGCAGGGGTGCGATTTTCATGCGCCCTTGCGGTCTTCGCAGGCGCTGGAGCGGGTGCGGGCGAGGCTGCGCGGGCAAGTGCCGCATCTGGAGGAGGACCGGCATTTCCATGCCGATATGGAGGTCGCCAATCTTCTCGTGCGCGGCGGGGCGGTCGTGGAGGCGGCGGGGCTGGACCTGCCGGGCGTGCTGTGACGGACTGGCTGACGGTCGAGCGGGGCGAGGCTCCGCTGGTGGTGGCCCTGCCGCATGCGGGGACCGATCTGGTCGATGTGGAGGGCGCGTTTCGTTCGCCGGAAGTGGCGCGGCGGGATGCGGACTGGTGGGTGGACCGGCTTTACGGCTTTGCCGGGGATTTGGGCGCGACCGTGGTGCGGACCGGGGTGTCGCGCAGCGTGATCGATGTGAATCGCGATCCTTCGGGGGCTTCGCTTTATCCGGGGATGGCGACGACGGAATTATGTCCGACGACGACTTTCGATGGGGAGCCGCTTTATCCGGGGGATGAGCCGGACGAGGCGGAGATCGCGCGGCGGCGGGAACGGTGGTTCGATCCCTATCATGCGGCGCTGGCGGGGGAGATCGATCGGCTGCGGGCGCGGCATGGGCGGGTGGTGGTCTATGACGCGCATTCGATCCGCAGCCATGTGCCCCGGCTGTTCGAGGGGGAGTTGCCGCTGTTCAATATCGGGACTTTCGATGGGGTGAGTTGTTCGGCGGAACTGGCCGAGGCGGTGCGGGCTGTTTGCGTGGGGAGCAGCCATGTGGTGGACGGGCGCTTCAAGGGGGGGTGGACGACGCGGCATTATGGGGCGCCGGAGCGGGGCATTCATGCGATCCAGATGGAATTGGCGATGCGGGGCTATCTGGATGAAGGCGCGGGGTGGCCGCCGGTTTTCGATGCCGGGCGGGCGGCGGGGACGATCGCGGTGCTTCGGGAGGTTTTGGGGGGATGTTTGCGGTTTGCGGAAGGGGGTGGGTGAAGGTGACGTCTCACCCTCACCCTTCCGCCGCGCTTTGCGCGGCTCCCTCCCTCTCCCGGTGGGAGAGGGAATATGGAAGGATGTTCGATGACTCGGATCGATAATGGGCGTGTTGTTCGGGCGGATATTGGCACCGTTCTGCGGGCGAAGAGTTGGTTGACCGAGGCGCCTTTGCGGATGCTGATGAACAATCTGCATCCCGATGTGGCGGAGCGGCCGGAGGAGTTGGTCGTCTATGGCGGGATCGGGCGGCCCGCGCGGGATTGGGAGAGTTATGACCGGATCGTCGAGACGCTGACGCGGCTGGAGGAGGACCAGACGCTGCTGGTGCAGTCGGGGAAGCCGGTGGGGGTGTTCCGGACGCATGCGGATGCGCCGCGGGTGCTGATCGCCAATTCCAATCTGGTGCCGCATTGGGCGAATTGGGCGCATTTCAACGAACTCGATAGGCGTGGCCTCGCCATGTACGGGCAGATGACGGCGGGGTCGTGGATCTATATCGGCACGCAGGGGATCGTGCAGGGCACCTATGAGACTTTCGTCGAGATGGGGCGGCAGCATTATCAGGGCGATCTTTCGGGCAAGTGGCTGCTGACCGCCGGGCTGGGTGGAATGGGGGGCGCGCAGCCTCTGGCGGCGGTGATGGCGGGGGCTTCCTGCCTCGCGGTGGAGTGTCAGCCGAGCCGGATCGAGATGCGGTTGCGGACGGGATATCTGGATGTGGCGGCTTCCTCGATTGACGAGGCCTTGGCGATCATCGGGGAGAGTTGCCGGGAGAAGAAGCCGGTTTCGGTGGGGTTGCTGGGCAATGCGGCGGAGGTCTTGCCGGAACTGTTCCGGCGGGGGGTGCGGCCCGATCTGCTGACCGACCAGACCAGCGCGCATGATCCGGTGAACGGCTATCTGCCCATCGGGTGGACCGTGGCGGAGTGGATCGAGCGGCGGGAGCGGGAGCCTGAGGCGGTGGCTAGGGCGGCGAAGGCGAGCATGGCGGTGCATGTGCGGGCGATGCTCGACTTTCAGGCGGCGGGGGTGCCGACGACCGATTATGGCAATAATATCCGGCAGATGGCGAAGGATGAGGGGGTCGAAAACGCCTTCGATTTTCCGGGGTTCGTGCCGGCCTATATCCGGCCCCTGTTCTGCCGGGGAGTTGGGCCGTTTCGCTGGGCCGCGCTGTCGGGCGATCCGGAGGATATTGTCCGGACCGACGCCAGGGTGAAGGAGTTGCTGCCCGATGACGCGCATCTGCATCGGTGGCTGGACATGGCGCGGGAGCGGATTCGCTTTCAGGGACTGCCGGCGCGGATTTGCTGGGTGGGACTGGGGGACCGGCATCGGTTGGGGTTGGCCTTTAACGAGATGGTGGCGAAGGGAAAATTGAAGGCGCCGGTGGTGATTGGGCGGGATCATCTGGATTCGGGGTCGGTCGCCTCGCCCAATCGGGAGACGGAGGCGATGATGGACGGGTCGGATGCGGTGAGCGACTGGCCTTTGTTGAATGCGATGTTGAATGTGGCTTCGGGGGCGACATGGGTTTCGCTGCATCATGGCGGCGGGGTCGGCATGGGCTATTCGCAGCATGCGGGCATGGTGGTCGTTGCGGATGGAACCGAGGCGGCGGCCAGGCGATTGGAACGGGTGTTGTGGAACGATCCGGCGACCGGCGTGATGCGGCATGCGGATGCGGGCTATGAGATTGCCCGGACTTGCGCGCGGGAGAAGGGGTTGGACCTGCCGGGAATATTGGGATGACACTGTTTCAGATTTTTGGGTGATGTGATGATCCTGTTTCAGGAAAACGGGGAATGGGCGCGGAATTGAAACCCCTTTTCCCGTCTGGCGTGCGATAAGGCTTTCCTATGGCACATGCGGAACTGACACTTCCCGAAGGCGCGGCTGCGGACTGGACGGTTCCGCAGGACTGGGCGGCCTATACGCCCGACGAGCATGCGATGTGGGACCGGCTGTTCGAACGGCAGGCGGCGATGCTGCCCGGGCGGGTGGTGCCGGAATTTCTGGATGGGCTGGATATTTTGCGGATGACGAAGCCGGGGATTCCCGACTTTGCCGAATTGTCCGAGCGGTTGATGAAGCGGACCGGCTGGCAGGTGGTGGCGGTGCCGGGGCTGGTGCCGGATCGGGTGTTCTTCGAGCATCTCGCCAATCGGCGCTTCGTGGCGGGGCGGTTCATCCGCAAGCCGGAGCAGATCGACTATCTGCAGGAGCCGGACATTTTTCATGACGTGTTCGGCCATGTGCCCTTGCTGACCCATCCGGCCTTTGCCGATTACATGCAGGCCTATGGCGAAGGCGGGTTGCGGGCCGACCATATGGGGGCGATCGATCATCTCGCGCGGCTTTACTGGTACACGGTGGAGTTCGGGCTGATGCGGCGGGGCGACGACCTGCGGCTTTATGGCGCGGGGATCGTTTCATCCTTTGGCGAGTCGGTGTTCGCGCTGGACGATGCTTCGCCCAACCGGATCGGATTCGATCTGGAGCGGTTGATGCGGACCGAATACCGGATCGACGACTATCAGCAGAGCTATTTCGTCATCGACAGTTTCGAGGATCTTTTGCGCAGGACTTCGGACGTCGACTTTGGGCCGATCTATCGCGCGCTGGAAGGGGCGAGCGATCTGGCGCCCGATGCGGTGCTGGCGGAGGACCGGGTCTATCATCGCGGCACGCAGGACCATGCGCGGGCGAAGATGGCATGCTGACGCGGGAGACCGATCCTGTTTTCGCTGCGGGCATCGCGCCTTTTCCATAATCGAGAGGATTGCCTTCATGGCTGACATCATCAATCCGCTGGGCCTGAACGGCTTCGAATTCGTGGAATTCACCTCGCCCGATCCCGAAGCCATGGGGCGGCAGTTCGAACAACTGGGCTTCGTCGCGAGCCATCGGCATCCGACCAAGAATATCACCCGCTACAGGCAGGGGCGCATCAACCTGATGCTGAACCGCGACGATGCCGGGCGGGTGGCGGCTTTCCGGGGCGAGCATGGGCCGTCCGCGAGCGCCATGGCCTTTCGCGTGGCCGATCCGGAGGCGGCGATGCAATGGGCGCTGGAGCATGGCGCGAAGCCGACCGATGAGGACGATACCGTGATCCAGGGGATTGGCGGCTCCTATCTCTATTTCATCAAGGATGGGGAAGACCCGTATGCGGGCTGGGCGGAGTTTGCCGGGTGGCGGGAGGCCGAGGCGGCGAACAATGTCGGTCTCGATCTGCTCGACCATTTGACGCATAATGTGCGGCGCGGGCAGATGCGGGTGTGGAGCCAGTTCTACCGCACGCTGTTCGGGTTCGAGGAGCAGAAATATTTCGACATCAAGGGGCAGGCGACCGGGCTGTTCAGTCAGGCGATGATCGCGCCGGACAAGGCCATTCGCATTCCGCTGAATGAAAGTCAGGACGACAAGAGCCAGATCGAGGAGTTCATCCGCCAATATCATGGCGAGGGAATTCAGCATCTGGCGCTGACCACCGACAATATCTACGATACGGTGGAGAAGTTGCGGGCGCGGGGCGTCAGGTTGCAGGATACGATCGAGACTTATTATGAGCTGGTCGACAAGCGGGTGCCGGGGCATGGCGAGGATTTGGAGCGGTTACGGAAGAACCGGATATTGATCGACGGGTCGGTGGAGAATGGCGAAGGGATTTTGCTCCAGATCTTCACCGGGAATATGTTTGGGCCGATCTTCTTCGAGATCATCCAGCGCAAGGGGAATGAGGGTTTCGGGAACGGAAATTTCCAGGCCCTGTTCGAGAGCATCGAGCTGGATCAGATACGGCGCGGAGTGATTTCGGTCGATGCCTGAGGGGGCGAACTCCCCGGTTTGATTTGCTTTGTGCTCCTGCGGCCCGAAGGGGGGCGTAAGCCAGGGCAGGAGCACGGGGGATTGTGGGGCAATCGGAACCGGTTCGGATCAATCGCGGCTGCTTTTGCGTAGCAGGCGGACGCAAAATCCCAGCGGCACCATATGCAAAGCGTGCTTTTCGCGACCTGTCCGCACTCCATGACTTTGCACCGTTCCGGTTGCTTCTTTCATGCCCTGACAATCGCCCAAAGCCTATGAATTCCCTCGGTCGAAGCATTTTGCGTTCACGCAATATGCGCATGGGGGAAAGCGATGCGTTTGGGTTTGAGGGCCAGGCTGACGATCGCCATCGGGCTGACCGCCGCTTCGGCTTTTCTGCTGCTGGGCGTCAGGGAATTGCGGAACGCTTCCGCCGCGACGGTTGAGGGCCGGGACGCGCCCGCGAGGGTGGCCGCGCCGGTCGCGCTGCTGGTGCAGGCGGCGCGGGCGATCAGGACCGGGGAGACGATCAGCGCCGCCATGATCCGCAATGCGGCGGGCGATCCGGCGCGCTTTCCCTATGCCGCGACCTCCGCCGAAGTGGTGGGGAAGGTCGCCACGCGGGAGATTCCGGCCGGGGCGCTCATCGCCCGCGACGCGGTGGGGATGGAAAGCAAGCTCGCCATTCGCGTGCCCATGGGGATGCGCGCCATCAGCATCGACACGACGGCGGAGATCGCCGTGGCCGGGCTGGTCCGGCCGGGCGACCGGGTGGATGTGCAGGTCGTCTATCCGGGGGCGGACGCCATCAGCGGGGCGCGGGGAGCCGGACGCAGCCGGGCGCAGACGCTGTTGCAGATGGTGCAGGTTCTGGCCGTCGGTGAAGTGGTGGTGGGGACGCAGCAGGCGTCCGGAGCCAATGACGGCGTGGAGGGGGCGCTGGCCGCCCCTCCCCCGCCTGCGCGGACGGTGACGCTGGCCTTGACGCCGGAGCAGGTGTCGACGCTGTCGCTGGCGAAAAGCACGGGCGCGCTGACGCTGTCGCTGCGCAATCCGGCGGATAGCGCGCAGGTGGCGGTGGCCGTCGCGGCTTCGGCCGGGTTGGAGCCGGGGGTCGCGCCGGTCGCGCCTAGGGTGGTGGCGGTGCCTGCGCCGCGTGCCGTGGTCCGCCCGGCGGCGCATGCCATCGAACTGGTCGTGGGCGACCGGCGCGAGACCATCTATTCGGGGAGTGGCGGGCGTTGAGGAATTCCGGGCATTTTGGGTTGAGCCTTTCGATCCGGTTCAGGGACGCGGATTGGTCTTGTTTTCAGTCATCCCGGCGGAAGCCGGGATCTCCGGCGATAGGGCGCGGTCTGGCCTCACGAGATCCCAGCTTACGCTGGGATGACGGTGTTTATGGGCGGCGCGCTGCTCTATGGCCGGTCGCCGGGTTGATCGCGCTGGCCTTGCCCTTGGGGGCGATGGCGCAGACGGCGTTGCGGGTGAAGGAGCAGCATGTCCTGTCCTACCCCCGCGCCATCGGGCGGGTCGAGGTGGATCGGGAGGGGGTGCTGGCCGTCGCCGCGCCTTCGGCCACGACGCTGAAGGCGCTGGGGTTCAATTTCTCCAGGCTTTCCGGCGATATTCAGGGGGCGATCGTTTCGCCCAGCAGTCTGGGGAGCGCATCCTTCAATCCCGATGGGCTGTCGCTGGAGGCGAGCGCGCCGATCCAGAATGCGTTCAACCTGTTCCTCTCCGCCCCCAATCGGGGGATCGGGGCGGTGTTGAGCGCGCTGTCCTCCAACGGCCTGTCGCAGCTGCTGGCGCAGCCGACCCTGCTGGTGCGGTCCGGCGAGCAGGCGAGTTTCCTGGCCGGGGGCGAGTTTCCGGTGCCGGTGCCGCAGGTTTCGGGGTCCGGCAATACGCTGTCCATCCAGTATAAGGAATTCGGGGTGCGGTTGTCGGTGACGCCCTTCGTGTTGTCGAAGGAGCATATCGTGCTGAAGATCGCGCCGGAGGTCAGCGAACTCGATTATAATAATGGCGTGCAGTTGCAGGGCTATGTCGTGCCGGGGCTGCGGCGGCGGTCGGCGGAGACGACGGTCGAACTGGGCAGCGGGCAGAGCTTCGTCATCGCAGGCCTCAGCTATTCCAGCCAGACGGTGACGAAGGAGAAGACGCCCCTTCTGGGCGATATTCCGGTGCTGGGCGCCTTCTTCAAGCGGCAGCAGAACCAGAAGGAGAAGCAGGAGCTGATCATCGTCGCCACGCCCCGGCTGGTGGGGCCGGTGAAGCCGGAGGAGGTGCCGCCCCTGCCCGGCGCGGCGACGGCGGGCATCGATCCGGGGATAGGCGACATGATTTTGGGCACGGACGGGCTGGACCAGTCCAGCGCGCCCTTCGGCGTGGTGCGGCGGTGAGCATGGCGAAGATCCTTCTGCTGTCGGTCGACCGGATGCTGGCGCAGCGCATCGAGGAAGCGGCGGGCGGCCGCGCCACGGTCGAGCTGGCGCAATCGGTCGAGAGCGAGGCGCTGGACGGGCCGGCGCTGATCGTCATCGACCGCGCCGCCATTCCGCCCGAGCGCGCCCTGTCGGTCGCGATCGGCGCCGTGGTGGCGGGCGCGGGCGGGCGGCCCGTGCTGCTGGCGACGGATGAGATGGAGGCGGGGCCGCTGCTGCGCGCCATTCGCGCCGGCGTGCACGACGTCGTTCCGCGCGACGGGGAGCGCGGGGAGATCGCCCCCATATTGGCGCGGCTGTTGAACGAGGCGGCGGCGGACCGGGGCAGCCGGGGACGGCTGACGCTGCTGCTGGGAGCGGATCGCGACGCCTGCGCGATGGTGGCGACGGACATGGCCGTCGCCACGGCGGCGCGGGGATCGACGCTGCTGATCGACTGCACCCTGCCGACGAGCGCGGCGGCGACCTATCTGGACCTGGGCGTCGATTATGGGCTGGCGTCCGCGATCAGCGACATGGACCGGCTGGACGCCAGCCTGCTGGCCAGCACGGTGGCGCGGCATGGGCCGAGCGGGTTGATGCTGCTGACCTTCGACGGCGGGACCGGCGCCGAACCGGCAGGACTGGGCCCGGGCGACCTGGCGGCGCTGATCCGGCGGCTGCTGGGCTGTTGCGGGCATGTGGTGTTGAATGCGGGGAGCCTGCGCCATGGCGGGCTGCTGCGCGAGGTGGTGGCGGAGGCGGATCGGGTCGAACTGCTCTGCGGCCAGACCATTTGCGAGATCGAGGCGTGCCGCCGCCTGCTGGACAGGATCGGGACGGAGCGCGAGCGGATAGAGGCGATGCGGCTGCTGGTGTGGGACCATCTGCCCGGCGTGCTGCTGGATGGGCGGCGGATGGCGGATGCGCTGGGGGTCGGCGCGGCGCTGGCGCTGCCCATCGACCGGGCGCGGATGCGCAATGCGCTGAACGCCGGGCGGCCGATGGCGATGGAGGCGGATGGCGGGGCCTATATGGCGGCGATCCGGCGGGTTTGCGGGGTCGCGCCGAAGCCCGGCGGGATCGACCGGTTGCGGGGGGCGATGCTGCGCGTCGTCCAGCGTGCGTCATGAGCCTGCTGACCGGCGAAGAGGGCTTCATTCCGGCGCGGGAGGTGCGGACGGCGCCTGTCGCGCAGCCGGCGGCGCAGCGGATGAGCGACATCTATCAGATCGCCAAGGCGCAGACCTGCGCCCAGTTGATCGAGCAGCTGGAGGCGCGGGGCGATACGGCGGAGACGCTGGGGCCAAGGGCGCTGCGCGAGGAGATAGAGCAGGTCGTCGCCAGCCGCAGCCGCCGTGGGCAGATGGCGCTGAACAGCGCGGAGCGGCTGCTGCTGATCGAGGATGTCGAGGATGAGGTGGCGGGCATGGGCCCGCTGGCGCCGCTGCTGCGCGATCCAGGGGTGGACGACATCATCGTCAACGGGCCGGGGCATATCTATGCCGAGCGGGGCGGGTTGCTGGAGAAGGTCGAGACGCGGTTTCGCGACGACGCGCATCTGATGAACATCATCCAGCGGATCGTCGGGCCGATCGGGCGGCGGGTGGATGAGGCCAGTCCCTATGTCGATGCGCGGCTGGCGGACGGGTCGCGGGTGAATATCGTCATTCCGCCGGTGGCGCTGGATGGGCCGACGCTCTCTATCCGCAAGTTCCGGTTGCAGAGCATGACCATCGAGGACTGCGTTTCGGCGCAGATGATGAGCGCGGACATGGCGGCTTATCTGAGCGCGGCGGTGCGGTCGCGGCTGAACATATTGATCTGCGGCGGGACGGGGGCGGGCAAGACGACTTTGCTCAACATGCTGTCGACCTTCATCGGCGACCGGGAGCGGCTGATCACCATCGAGGACGCCGCCGAACTGCAGTTGCGGCAGAGCCATGTGGTGCGGCTGGAGACGCGGCCGCCGACGGTCGACGGCAGCCGCGAGGTGAGCAGCCGCGAACTGGTGCGCAATGCGCTGCGGATGCGGCCGGACCGGATCATCCTGGGCGAGGTGCGCGGCGTCGAGGCCGTGGAGATGTTGCAGGCCATGTCGACCGGGCATGACGGGTCGATGGCGACGCTGCACGGCAATAGTCCGAGGGACGCCTTTGCGCGGCTGGAGATGCTGCTGGGCTTTGCCGGGGTGCAGAGTGACGTGCGGGCGATCCGGCGCTTCATCGCCAACAGCGTGCATGTGGTGGTGCAGTTGCAGCGGCTGTCCAACGGCAGCCGGCGGGTGATGTCGGTGAGCGAAGTCACCGGGCTGGAGGGGGACGCCTATTCGCTGAATGAACTGTTCGCCTTTCAGGAGCAGCCCGCGCTGTCGGGGACGGGGGAATTTCGCACTTTGTCGTTGCGGCCCTTTTTCGCGGGGCGGCTGAGGGATTATCGGGGCGCGCGGCCGTGCTGAGCGGGGCGGCCTTTCTGATATTGTCGCTGCTGATCCTGATGGGGATCGGCTGGCCATTGCTGGCGCGGCAGGCGCGGCAGCGGGCGGCGATCGACCGGCGGCTGGGACTGGCCCCGACCGCGGCGATGCCGCGCCCGGCGGTGCTGGC
>NZ_LXYF01000089.1:0-13023 GCF_002894065.1 Sphingobium sp. SA916 | reverse complement strand
CGTCGAACCGCTCCCGCGCGGACAGTTGCGCCAGGCCCGGCTCCGCTCCCGCCGCGCCGCCAGCCCGCTGCCGCCCCGGCGCCGCATCCCAGCGCATCGTGATCCGCGGGCCCAGACCCGCCTTCTCCCAATCGGCGCGCAGCCTGTCGCCGGCAAGATAATGCCGCTCGCTCAAATGCCCCCGCGCATGCAGCCAGGCGAGAGGCGATTCGTGCAGGTTGACCGCGACCTTCTGCGCCCGGCCGAAGGGGTCCTCTATGATCTGTTCGACATATTGCGTGGCCATGGCGCTTCTCCTTGCAGCAATCCGATGCAGGGGGACTTGCCATGCCGGCCTGTTTGTAGGAAAGCGTTAAAACCAAATAGGTGAAACAGGACAAGATATGATCACCCGCATCCGGGAGGTACGCAAGGCCAAGGGGCTCACATTGGAACAGGTCGGCGCCTTATGCGTCCCGCCCACCACGGCCCAGACCATCGGTCGCCTTGAAACCGGCACCCGAACCGTATCGGTCAACTGGCTGAACCGCATCGCAAAGGCATTGGGCGTCGCCTCTTCCGAACTGGTCGCGCTGCCGGGCCAGAATGTCGTCCCCGTGGCCGCCCTGCTGGGGCCGGAGGGCGCCCGCGCCCCCACCCGCCCGCTCTCGCTCGCCCCGCCGGCTCCCGCGGACGCGATGGTGGGGGTGCAGGTATCGGGCAGCATCGGCGATTACCGCAGCGGTGACGAGATATGGTGCCGCCGCATCATGCCGGAGGAGTTTTCCAGCGTGCTCAACCGCGACCTGCTCTTGCCGCGCCACGCCGGGCGCTTCCTGTTCGGGCGGCTGATCGGGCGCGAGGACGACCGGCTGCACATCCTCCCCCTGGGCAGCGGCACGCGCCAGCAGGTGATAAGTGACCCACCCTGGGGCGCCGTGGCGGTCCAACTGGTCAGACGGCTGTAGACAAAGGCGCTTTCATCCTTAACCCTGTCCTGACCATGTCTGCCGGAAAGAGACCCGCCCCAGCATTGTCCCGTCGGACGGCATCGCCGGACGCCCGGGGCAATGCGGGAACAAGAGATAGTTGGATGCGATGACGCTGAACGTCCTGATGCTCTCGACCCTGTTCCCGGACATGAGCCGCCCCAATTTCGGCGTCTTCGTGGAACGGCAGGCGCGCGAGCTGGCCAGCCGGGATGGCGTCAGGGTCACGGTGGTCGCGCCGCTCGGCATTCCGCCCTGGCCGCTGTCCAGCGCCGGGCGCTACGCCGCCCTGCGCGCCCTGCCCGCCAAGGAACGGTGGAAGGACCTGACCGTCCACCGCCCGGTCTTCCCCATCATTCCCAAATTCGGCGGCCGCTTCAACGTCCACAGCATGACCCGCGCCATCCTGCCGCTGGTCAGGCGCCTCCATGCGCAGCAGCCTTTCGACGTCATCGACGCCAGCTTCTTCTTCCCCGACGGCCCGGTGGCGCAGCGCCTTTCCCGCGCGCTCGGCATTCCCTATTCGGTGAAGGCGCGCGGCGCCGACATCCATTATTGGGGCAAGCGCAAGGGCACGCGGAAGATGGTGAAGCGCGCCGCCGACGATGCCGCCGGCCTGCTCGCCGTGTCGGACGCGATGCGCCGGTCGATGGCGCGCATGGGCATCGACGGGGACAAGATCCGCGTCCATTATACCGGCGTCGACCTCGACCGTTTCGAAATAAGCGACCGCGCCGCCGCGAAGGAAAGCCTGGGTTTCGAAGGCCCGGTGGTGCTGTGCGTCGGCGCGCTCATCCCGCGCAAGGGGCAGGAACTGCTGGTCCAGGCGCTGCCGCAACTGCCCGGCGTCACGCTGCTGTTCGCCGGACAGGGGCAATATCGCCGCGCCCTGGAAAAACAGGCCGAGGAACTGGGCGTCGACCGGCGCATCGGCTTCCTGGGCTCGGTGCCGCACGATCGCCTGCCGCGCATCTATGCCGCCGCCGACGTCATGGCGCTCCCCTCCTCGTCCGAGGGTCTGGCCAATGCCTGGGTGGAGGCGCTGGCCTGCGGCACGCCGGTCGTGATCAGCGATGTCGGCGGAGCACGCGAACTGCTCGACCGGCCGGAGGCGGGCCGGATCGTCGCCCGCGAACCCGAAGCGCTGGCCGCCGCCATCAGCGATATATTGGTGAACCCGCCCGAACGGGAGGCCGTCCGCGAAGCGGCGCTACGCTTCACCTGGGCCGCCAATGGCGACGCGCTGCTGGAGCATCTCCGCGCCATCGCGGCTCAGCCGGCCTAAAGCGTTTTCCAGGCAGATGGAATCATCCGCCGACCCGAAAACGCAGTAAACAAAAGGCCTGGGACAGATTCCGGGATCGCCGGACCGATTGATCCGGATGGCTCGAACTGGCCAATCCTGCCGCTCCGGACGCACCCACACCCCGAAGCCGAAGTTCGCCACCTTGCCGGTCAACGGGCCCGAAAGGCGGCCTGATCCCAAAAGGCGATCAACCGCGCCTTGCCATCCGCCGTCGGGAAAAGCCCCTCGTCGAACGGCACCTCCCCCCAGCGCCACGGCGTCAGCTCATCATAAGCCGGGTTGGAAATCGGCGCATGCCGCTTGAGATTGAGCAACCGCCTGCCCTCGTTGCGATAGGCGGTCAGCCGCACATGCTCGCGATAGATTTCCGCGGGGCGCTCATAATGGAAGGCGTCGCGCCAACCCATGGCCTGCGCGATCCGGGTGAGTATCCACCAGTCGGGCTTGGTCTCTCCGGGCAGCGGGAACAACCAGCGCTGGCGGCTGATCAGCCGGTCGGCTCCGGTCAGCGTCCCATCCTTCTCG
The DNA here is from genome assembly GCF_002894065.1 of Sphingobium sp. SA916. NCBI lineage: Bacteria > Pseudomonadati > Pseudomonadota > Alphaproteobacteria > Sphingomonadales > Sphingobiaceae > Sphingobium > Sphingobium sp. SA916. The sequence goes on along the minus strand of NZ_LXYF01000089.1, from coordinate 10,224 downwards.
ATCCATAGCGGGGACGGCAAGGCGACCATGCGCAGCGCGTCCATTTCCGGCTCGCTCCACGGCGTCATCAACAGGACCAGCGGCACCTGCTCCAGCAAGCCCCGGATCGGATGGGACGCCGAAGGCAGGCCGCCGGGCATCAGCAGCGCCTTGATGCGCCCCGCCTCTATCGCCCGGGCCAGCGCCTCGCCGGCCAGCCCCGGCCTGTCAGCCAGCCTCGTCGCGCCCCAGAAACGGCCGACCTGCGCCAAGGCATCCTCCGAAAAATCCCGGTGCGCGGCCAGTTCCCCGGCCCGGCAGCCGACTTCCCGCACGCCCATGCCGTTGGCGGCGTCCGTGACGGCGAAGGGCGCGGCGCCCGCCTTGCCGATGCGTCCGGTCGCCAGATGGAAATTGAGGATGGCGGCCGACAGGCGATGCGCTTCCTCGCCCTGCCCATGCGGGCTGAACAGCGTCACCAGCCGGGGCGCCGCCGCGACCTGCTCGTAGAAGGCACGCACCTCGCCCGGCGCCAGGCCGCAGGCGCGCGCCACCGACCAAAGGTCATGACCCCGGCTCAATCCCGCCCAGAAACCGGCCGGCACCGACAGCCTCCGTTCCAGAAATTCCCGGTCCAGCAAGCCATTGTCATGGCAATGCAGCAGCAGCCCGCTCAACAGCGCCGCCTCGCTGCCCGGCGCGACGGTCAGGCGCTCATCCGCCTCGACCTCCGGCCCGTCGCCCGCATGCGCGATCAGGATCAGGCGCGCGCCCTGCTCCGCCCGCGCCTCGGCCATCCTCTCGTGCAGCACCGGATGGCGGCGGGCCGTCGGCATGCCCACCAGCAGCAGCATGTCCGCCTGCGCCAGATCCTCATAGGCGGCGGGCATCACATCCTCGCCAAAGGCCGCGCGCTGCGCCGCCGCCATGCCGCCCGCCTCGCTGCAGGGCGCCTCGACATGCGCGGAGCCGATGAACCCCTTCATCAGCTTGTTGGCGACATAATAGTCTTCGGTCAGCAGGCCACCCGGCACATGCATCGCCACGCTGCCCGGACCGTGGCGTGCGATGACGGCGGACAGGCGGCGCGCAGCCTGGTCGATGGCGCGGTCCCAGCCGACGGCGCGGCCATCCACCACCGGCCGCAACAGCCGCCCCTCCAGCGCGAACATGTCCTTCAGCGCTTCGCTGCGGGTGCAGAGCAGACCGCCATTGGCAGGATGCACGGGATCGCCCTCGATCGACGCCTCGCGCCCCTTGCCGGTGACGGCGCGGATGCCGCATCCCACGCCGCATTGACCGCAAAGCGAACGAACGACCGCCACGGTGCGATCAGGCCGGGACCGGCGGGGTCGGGAACATGGTCATACCCTCCCGCTTAACCGATGCAGGACGAAGACAAAAGGGTGCGCAACTGGCAGGAGAAGGGTCATGCCGAAACCGATTCTCCGCGCGCTCGCGTCCATCGCCCTGTTCCTCCATATGGTGCCGGTTCCGGCCATGGCGCAGCAGCGCGGCCCGCTGGTGCTCGCCGCCGCCAGCATGCAGGAGGCGATGGGCGCCGCCGCCGATGCCTGGGCGGCGCAGCGCCATGCGCGGCCGGTCCTGTCCTTCGCCGCCTCCTCCGCGCTCGCCCGGCAGATCAGGGGCGGCGCCCCGGCCGACCTGTTCGTGTCGGCCGACGAAGACTGGATGGACGATGTCGAAAGGGCGGGCTTCGTGCAGCGCGGCAGCAGGGCCAACATGGCGGGCAACCGGCTGGTGCTGATCGCCCCGGCGCGCGCGCCGCTGAAGCTCCGCATCGCACGCGGCATGCCGATCGCCCGGGCGCTGGGCGACTCCCGGCTCGCCATGGCCAATCCGGACAGCGTGCCCGCGGGCAAATATGGCAAGGCGGCGCTGGGCGCGCTGGGCGTCTGGCCCGGCGTCGCCAACCGGCTGGCGCTGGGCGACAATGTGCGATCCGCCCTGACCCTGGTGGAACGGGGCGAGGCGCGGCTGGGCATCGTCTATGCGACCGACGCCCGCGCATCGAAGGCTGTCCTGGTGGTCGGCACCTTCCCGGCGGGAAGCCATGCGCCGATCCGCTATCCCCTCGCCCGCCTGCGCGCGAGCCGGAATCCGGACGCGGAAGGCTTTCGTCGTTTCCTGCTGTCGCGGGCCGGCCAGAACATCCTCGCCCGCTACGGCTTCAGCCGCCCGTGACCCTGTTCCTCCCCTCCCGCAGGAAGGGGAAAGTCACCTCTGACAGGCCACGATCGCGTCGATCACCGCCAGCGTCTCCTGCGGATCGCGCACCCGCACCGTGTCCAGCCCCAGTTGCTTGGCCGGATAGTCGTTGCCGCCGGGGAAGATCGCATCGCCGATGAACATCATCGCCTCCAGCGCGATCCCGCTCGCGTCGCGCAGCTTCTTCAGGCCATAGGCCTTGTCCACCCCCTCCCGCGTGATGTCGATGGAGGTCGCCCCGCCCATGTTGATCGACAGTCCCGGCAGGCGCTGGCGCAGGTCCGCCTGGATCACCTTGCGCTTGGCGAAGTCGGGGTCCCACACATCCTTGGCATGGATCGGCGCCTGCTGGCCCAGCGCGGAAAAGGTGATCTGGCTGCCGCGATCCTCGATCCGCTCGCCCCACACCTCTTCCGGCACGAAGCCCGTCGCCTCCAGCGAAGCGTCGAACGCCGCCAGGATCGCCTGCTTCTGCGCCTCCTCGAACAGTTCGGCATAGACCGGCGTCCACTGCCCGTCGCGATGGGTGTAGAGCTTTGTCCCCGTCGTCGGCATCAGCCACAGGCGCGAGCGGTCGGCCCGTTCCGGCAGGCGGCTCGCCACCTGCTTGTCGAATTGCGGCCAGTCCCCGCCGGAGATCACCGCGACATGCGCCACCTGCAACAGCCGGGCCAGGGCGTCGCCCATCGCCTCGCGCAGCGGCTGCTTGCTCTCCGCCAGCGTTCCGTCGAGGTCGAAGGCAATCAGGTCTTTCATGCACATGCTCCAGTTTGAAGGGCTGTCCGGCTTTGCCCTCTGGCCTCGACCGATGCAATGCCGATGAGCGGGACATGACAGGGGGCTGGTGTTTTCCCCTATCCTGACCGAAAGAGGGCGGCATGATCCTCTCTGCCGATGAATGGGGCATCGTTGCGCTGTCGCTCCGGGTCAGTCTGGTGGCGGTCGGGCTGATGCTGCCGGTCGCCTTCACCTTCGCCTGGCTGCTCGCCCGCTCGCGCTTCCCCGGCAAGCTGCTCGTGGACGCGCTCATCCACCTGCCGCTGGTGGTGCCGCCGGTCGTCACCGGATGGCTGCTTCTGCTCCTGTTCGGCGCGAACGGCCCGCTCGGCAGGCTGTTCGAACAGATGCTGGGCGTCAGCTTCATGTTCCGCTGGACCGGCGCGGCGCTTGCCTCCGCGATCATGGCGATGCCCCTGATGGTGCGCGCGATGCGGCTGTCGATCGAGGGCATCGACCACCGGCTGGAACAGGCCGCGCAGACGCTGGGCGCGGGCCGGTGGCGCGTCTTCCTCACCATTTCGCTGCCGCTGTCGCTGCCGGGCATAGTGGCGGGACTGGTGCTCGGCTTCGCCCGCTCCATCGGGGAGTTCGGCGCGACCATCACCTTCGTTTCCGACGTTCCGGGCGAAACCCGCACCCTGCCCATCGCCATCTATTCCGCGCTCCAGATGCCCGGCGCCGAATCGGCGGTGACCCGGCTCGCCATCATCTCGATCCTGCTGTCGCTGGCCGCGCTGGTCGCATCGGAGGCATTGGCCCGCCGGGCGAGCGGCGGAAGGACCAACCATGTCCTTTGACATCGCCGTCGACCATCGCATCGGCGACCGCCTCATCCACCTGCGGGCACAGGCAGGCGCCGGCCTTGTCGCCCTTTTCGGCCCCTCCGGCGCGGGCAAGACCAGCATCCTCAACATGGTCGCCGGCATATTGACGCCCGACAGCGGCCGGATCGCCGTGGCGGGCGAGACGCTGTTCGACAGCGGCGCGGGCATCGACATTCCCGCCGCCCGGCGGCGCGCCGGCTATGTCTTCCAGGACGGGCGGCTGTTCCCGCAGATGCGCGTGCGCGCCAATCTGCTCTACGGCCGCCATGGCGACGCGCCGCTGCCGTTCGACGCGGTCATGGACTTTCTGGGTATCGGCCATCTGCTCGACCGCTGGCCCGCCACCCTGTCCGGCGGCGAAGCGCAGCGCGTCGCGATCGGACGGGCGCTGCTGTCCGGCCCCCGATTCCTGCTGCTGGACGAGCCGCTGTCCTCGCTCGACCCCGCCCGGCGCGAGGAAATCCTGACCGTGATAGAACGGATGAAGCGCGATCTCGCCATGCCGATGCTCTATGTCAGCCACGACCGGGCGGAGGTCGAACGGCTGGCCGATCAGATCATCGCGCTGTAGGGGGGCAGGCCCGCCCCAGCCAGGGCCCGGTTCAAATAGGCCAGGAAAGCCGCCGGCCTGACCGGCGCCCGCGCCCGCAACCAGGCCAGCGCAACGACGGCCCGCCATTCCGCGCCATGCTCCAGCGCCGGGGCGAGCCGCCTGTAGCTGGCGACATAATGGCGCGCCGCCCAGTCCCGCGCCATGTTGGTCAACCGATCCTGCGGCCCCTCGCCGAAACGCAGCAGCATCTCCGTCCGCAACAGGTCGGGCACGAAGTCGCCACGCGCCGCCTTCGACCAGTCGATCGCCACCATGCCCGAAGGCGACAGCAGGATATTGCCGATGTGGAAATCGCCGTGCAGCAGCCGGTCGCCGTCCGGCAGTCCGTCCAGCAGCGCCACCGCCCCCTCCTGCAAGCCGCGATCCGCCGGGCCGTAAAGGATGTCCGTGCGCAACACCTGCCGCAGGGAGCGCAGGCCCGGCGCCGCCTCCCCGTGAATCCGCCGGTGCAGCGCCGCCATGTCGCGCAGGCAAGACCCCGATTGCAAAGGCCGCAGCCGCATGCGCCGCATCAGCGTCGGCCCGGTCACTTCGGGATAGAGGATCGCCCGCCCCTCCGCCATGTCCAGCCGTCGCAGGGGCCGGGCGACCGGCAGGCCCGCCTCCGCCGCCAGCGTCGCCGCATCAACCTCGCGGGCGATCATCTCCTCCGACACGGCGGCGTGGAATATCTTGGCCACGCGCCCCTCGCCCACGCGGCAGACGCGCGAACTCGCGCCAGCGGCCAACGGCACCAGCGGGCCGGGCGGATCGTCCTGCTGCGGCACGCGCCCCTATCGCAAGGCCGCCCGGGCAGGCTGGCGGTCATGCACCAGCCGCGGCTCGGCCCGCGAAGGGGCGGGACGGGTCAGCCGCTCCACGGCATTGTCCACCAGCATCCGCAGCCCTTCCTCGCTCAGCAGGCCGCCCCTGATCAGGCAACGGTCGATCAGCACCCGGCGGAAAGCCGAATAGAGCGCCATGTCGGGCGCCCCCGGCGCGGACCAGAATTCGTCGAGCGAACGCCTGTGCACCACGCCCGGCACCTTGTAGACCGCATGGCCCAGCACGACCACCGGCTTGCCGGCGTTAAGCGCCAGCGTGCCCACCGTGCTGTTGACCGTCACCACGCCCAGCGACCTGTCGACCACTTCGGCAATGTCCCAGTCCGCCAGGTAGAAGACCCTGTCCCCGACGCCATATTGCGCCGCCAGCCGCCGCGTCAGCCGTCCCCAGGCGACCAGTCCCGGATCGAGCGGATGGCGCTTCACCACCAGGGCGGTGTTGGCGGGCGCATGGGCGGCGAAGCTCTTGATGACGAAGCGCAAGGCCGCGCGCATCGTGCCGAAGGGCGAATGGACGCGGATCTGATAGTCGGAATCGAGCTGGAGCGGCAAAGTGAAATAGGGCCGGTCGCACACCGCCCCCCATTGCTCGCGCGACCTGCGGCGCTCCGCCTTGCGCAGGTTCAGCTTCTTGAACCAGCCCGCCGTCTCCCACAGGAAGCTGTTGGGCCGGTGCGTGCGATAGAAGGGAAAGGCGGGCCGCATCAGCGCCGACGCCATGCCGTTGCGCCCGGTGTTGAAGGCGCGCTGCCGGAAGGTGGAGGGGATTTGCGGCTGCCGCCCATTCTCCTCGGGCGGCAGCGCCCTCGCCTGCTCCAGATACCATTCGGGGTCGAGCGGCAGGGTCGAATTGCCGTTCACGCCATCTTCCTGAAGCGTCAGGAAATCGGGGCGGATATACCCCTCCTCCACCACATGGACGCGCAGGTTGCGCAGCCGCGCCATCTTGTGGGCGGAGGCATGATAGGGGCGGCAATCGCCATAGAGGATCAGGTCCGTCACGCCATGATGGACGATATGGTCGTCGAAGAAGATCGGCCAGTTGCGGAACGTCCCGCGATAATCGGTCGCCCCCTCCCCCGGCCAGTCGACCTTGTCGCCGCCATTGATGTTGATGCGCAGCGCCCGGTGCCCCCGCGCCCTCAGCGCCTCCGCCAGCATGGCGAAAAAGGGCCCATGCGGCCCCTGGAGGAACAGGAAGGTTCTGGCCTTGGCATCAACCATGGAAATACTCGGCGGACAAAGTCATAAATCTCTGCAACTTCCCCTGTAAAGTCCGCAGCCGGATCAACCATGAAACCGGGGCCGGCGCCCCGCTTGCCAAACGCTCGACCATGATTTCAGGTCCGCATGGCAAGCGCGTCACCGGGTCCAGATAGCGTGGATAGAGAATCAAGGCCCCGGCCACAAGCTGGTCCAGGGTGAGTTGACGCCCGCGCCGTCCGTTGGGCGCCGCCAGATCGCGGGTCAGCCCCCAGCCGGCATAGAAGGGCATGCCATGGACCGTCACCGGCCGCCCGCGCATCAGCGCCTCGAACCCGGTGAGGGAGGAGAGGACATGAACCTCGTCCACCGCCTGCACCAGCTCCATCAGCGGCGACCCGGTATCGATGGCGTCGGCCTGCTCCAGCACCGCCGCATCGCTCAGATTCCCCTTGCGCAGACCCGCCTGCACATCGGGATGCGGGCGATAGACGATATGGGCGTCGGGCTCGGCCGCGCGCACCCGCTTCAGCAGGTCGAGATTGCCCGCAACCCCCGCGCCGCCATATTCGACCGACAGATCGTCCTCGACCTGCCCGACCGCCAGCACCGTGCGGCGACCCTGGGGCAGGCCGATCATCCGCCCCCCGCCCTTGCCATATTTGGTGACGCCGGAAGCCCGGATCTGCGTCAGCAGCCGCGCCGCCCGCCGTTCCAGCGCGGGCGTGAAGACGCAGGTCGCCAGCAGCAGCTCCATGTCGCTGGCGGAGCGCGCGTCATAATAGATGCCCGTCCGGTCGATCACCACCGATCCGGGCGGATGCAGCGCCGCGCCCAGCCCCTTCGACCGCAGGAAGCCGTCCTCCACCCGGGCGATGGTCACGCCCTGCCGGCGCGCATCCTCCATGGCGCCGGGCGTCACGCGCGACGGCCAGACCGCAAGCGCGCCTCCCCGCCGGGCGGCCCGCCGCAGGCCCCTGCGCTCCGGCAGGAAGGGCGGCGACGCGACGCCGTCCCACAGGAACCGCCGGATCGCCTCCCGCTTCCACAAGGCCATGCCGCTCGCCGCCGCGATGCCATGATTGCCGTCCAGATGCCGCCGCCAGTCGGCCAGTTGCGCCACGGCCTGCACGGCATCGGCGTCCTCGCCGCTGAAACAGTCGCGATAGGTCGCCGCCGTCAGCGCGGCACAGGCGCTGTCACGCAGGACCGCCGGCTCGATGGCCGCGCCGTCCGCGCCGAAGACCGGCACATGCAGCAGCCCGGCGATGATCGCCAGTTCGTCGTCCGCCCCGGCATGAACGGAGGCCGCGCCCGCGATCAGCGTCCAGAGGTCGGTCGGTTCCGGCAGGACATGACCGGGGCCGGAGTCCGCGCCCCGCCCCGCCTTCCCCACAATGCCGATTTCCTGCCGCGCAAGGCCGTCCATCATGGCCTGCGGGACGGCCACGCCGGCCCGCGCGACCCGCCTGATGCCGACGGGCCGATGGCCCCAGAATGTGCCGCCGACCCGCGCCTGGGCGACGGCGTCCAGCAAGGCGTCGGAAACAGGCGCAGCCGCTTCGCCATCGCGCCGCATGCGACTGATCGCCGCCGTCGCGGGGTCAACGCCCGGAAAGGGGGGCGAGCGCAGAAACGGAGTCGCGTTCACGTTGAAAAGCCGCCCCCAGCCACGGATAGATCAGCGCGAATGGAGCGACGCTTCAGCCATTCGAAAACGCAATCCATACAACAGCTTCTGTGATCGCCCGGCACAGGGACGTCAAGCGGAAGCGCGAACCGTCATTTCGTCCAGCATGCCGGCGACGATGTCGAAATAATCCCCCCATGTCGGCGCCCGCCACGCCGCGATCCGCGCGATCTGCGCCGCCCGTTCGGGCGCATCGGCCTTGCTGTACGCCTCTATGGCCCTCAGCCAGCCGAGGCCGTCCAGCGGGTCGAGATAATCCGGCGCTTCGCCGCCCACCTCCCGATGCGCGACGATGTCGCTGCAGATCACCGGCACGCCCGCCGACAGCGTTTCGATCACCGGCATGCCATAGCCTTCCTCGAAGGAGGGCATCAGCATCGCCCGCGCCCCGGCGACCAGCGCGTTCATCTCATTGTCCGGCACGCTGCCCGCCTCGATCACATGGCCGCGCAGGATTTCCGCCCGCTCCAGCATGTCGACGACATTTTCATTTTCCCAGCCGCGCCGCCCGATCAGCACCAGCACCGGCGCCTTGTCGCCCCATCTCTCCACCAGCCGCCGCCAGATGTTGAGCAGCAGAAGATGGTTCTTCCGCGGCTCGATGGTCGAAATATAGACGAAATAGGGCCGATCCGGCACTTCATGGCTGCCCTCCACCACCATGTCCGGCGCGTCCGCGCCGAAATGGGCGACGCGGATCACCCGCCCCTCCAAGCCGCGCGTCAGGCGCGGCGCCAGCGCATCGATCGTCGCCTGGCTGTTGCCGATGATCCCGTCGGCATAGCGGTCGATCGTGCGCACCCGATTCAGATGCTCCTCCGCGCCCTGCGGCCGGGCGAATTCGGGATGGGTCAGCGGAATGACGTCATGCACCAGCGTCACGAAGCGCGCGCCCTCCGCCCGCAGGATCGCGCCGACCTGATCGGCGTCGTCCAGATGATGGGGCGACACCTGCAGATAGATGCGCGGCCCATGCGCCACCGGCACCGGGCGCGGGCGCAGCGCGATCAGGTGGCGGATCACCGCCGCCTTGCTCTCGCGCTCGTCCACCTGCTCCGTGTTGCGCCAGCGCGCCGCGGTGAAGGCCAGGAACTGGCGCACCGCCGCATCCTTCAGCCGCCCATAATAGCCGCCCGCCGGATGAACGGCGGCGAAGGCCAGCCGGTCCGGCATCCGCTCCAGCAATTCGCGGGCATAGGTGAACTCGACCCGGTCGATCCCGGTCGGCGCGGCATGGAAACTGCGGGACAGCAGCCGGGAAATGTCCAGGACGATCTCCGCCGGCCGGCTGCCGCCGGCGAAGCGCCGGCTTTCCCGCTTGGCGCGCAGCGCCAGCCGCGCGCCGGGGGCCTTGAAGGGCTTGAGCGCCACCTCAGGGCGCTTTCACGAAGGTCTGGCGCATCAGAACTGGGCGCGAATCTCTTCGGCCAGCTTCTGCAGTTCCGCCGGATCGGCAAAGTCGCCCTGCGCATGGGCGACGAAGCCGCGCGGCTGGCCTTCCCAGCGCGGCACGATGTGGAAATGCAGGTGGAACACGGTCTGCCCGGCAGGCGCGCCGTTGAACTGCGCGACATGGATGCCGTCGGGGTCCAGCGCCCTGCGGGTGGCGTTGGCGACCTTCTTCACCGTCGCCATCACCTGCGCCAGCGCCTCGTCCTCGACGTCCAATATGTTCCGCGCCTTCGACCATTTGGAAATGACCAGGCTGTGCCCCTTGGACTGCGGCTGGATGTCGAGGAAGGCATATGTATGCTCGTCCTCATAAAGCCTGGTCGAAGGAATCTTCCCAGCCAGGATCAGGGCAAAGACATTGCCATCGTCATAGGTGCCGTCGAGGCTCATCGTGCTTCCTCAGAGCGATTTGCAGGTGATCCGACTGGATCGCCGGTTAAGAAATCGCGGTAAACAAAAAACTTCGGAGCGGCGATCCGATTCGATCGGATCGAAGCTCTAGGACTGATAATGCGCACTGGTCTTGGCGGCGACTTCCTCCGCCGTCACGCCCGGCGCGCATTCGATGAGGCGGAACGGGCTGTCATGGTCGGGCCGCTGGAACACGCAGAGGTCGGTGACGATCATGTC
>NZ_LXYF01000088.1:0-13693 GCF_002894065.1 Sphingobium sp. SA916 | reverse complement strand
TAGGCGTAGATGCCCTGTCCCTTTATGTCGTGCGGGAAGCCCACCACCGCCGCCTCCGCCACCGCCTCGTGCAGCACCAGCGCGCTTTCCACCTCCGCCGTGCCCATGCGATGGCCCGACACATTGATCACGTCGTCGACGCGCCCCGTGATCCAGTAATAGCCGTCCTCGTCCCGCCGCGCCCCGTCGCCGGTCGTATATTTGCCGGGAAAGGTCGTGAAATAGGTCTGGAAAAAACGCTCATGATCGCCCCAGACGGTGCGCATCTGGCCCGGCCAGCTTTGCGCGATGACCAGATTGCCCTCGGCCGCGCCGTCCAGCACATGGCCCTCCGCATCGACGATCTGCGGCACCACGCCCGGCATCGGCAGCGTCGCGGAACCGGGCTTCAGGTCCGTCGCGCCCGGCATCGGCGCGATCATCGCTCCGCCCGTCTCGGTCTGCCACCAGGTGTCGATGATCGGGCAGCGATCCTCGCCCACGACATGATGGTACCAGCGCCAGGCCTCCGGATTGATCGGCTCGCCCACCGTGCCCAGCAGGCGCAGCGACTGGCGGCTGGTCGAATGCACGAACTCGTCCCCCTCCTTCATCAGCGCGCGCAGCGCCGTGGGCGCGGTGAAGATGGTCTGCACCTGATGCCGGTCCACGACCTCCCATATGCGGCTGGGCGTCGGATAGTTGGGCACGCCCTCATAGATCAGCGTCGTCGCCCCGTTCGCCAGCGGGCCATAGACGATATAGCTGTGTCCCGTGACCCAGCCGATGTCCGCCGCGCACCAATAGATGTCGCCGGGCCGGTAGTCGAAGCACAGCTCATGGGTCAGGCTGGCCCAGAGCAGATAGCCGCCGGTCGTGTGCAGCACGCCCTTGGGCTTGCCCGTCGAACCCGACGTGTAGAGGATGAACAGCGGATCTTCCGCGTTCATCGGCTCGGCGGGGCAATCGGCGGAAACCTTGGCCGCTTCCTCATGCAGCCACAGGTCGCGGTCCTCGGCCATGGCGACAGCCCCACCGGTCGCCTGGACGACGATCACCTTGCGGACGCTGGTGCATAATTTCAGCGCCGCGTCGACATTGGTCTTGAGCGGCACCTGTCTGCCCGCGCGGCACCCCTCGTCGGCGGTGATCACCAGCGTGGAATCGCAGTCGATGATCCGTCCCGCCAGCGCCTCCGGCGAAAAACCGCCGAATACGACGCTGTGGATCGCGCCGATCCGCGCGCAGGCGAGCAGGGCGAAGGCGGCTTCGGGGATCATCGGCATATAGACGGTGATCCGCTCGCCCTTCTTCGCCCCTGCGGCCTTCAGCACATTGGCGAAGCGGCAGACCTCCTCATGCACCTCGGCATAGGTGTAGCGGCGCGGCTGCGCATCCGGCGAATCCGGTTCCCAGATGATCGCGGTCTGGTCGCCGCGTTCGGCCAGATGCCGGTCGATGCAGTTGACGCTGACGTTCAGCACGCCGTCGGCAAACCATTTCACCCCGAAATCGGCTTCGTGGAAGCTGCTCTCATTGGTTTTCGTGGGAAAGTTCACCCAATCCAGCCGCTTCGCCTGCTCCAGCCAATAGGCGTCGGCGGCATCGATGGACCGTCGATAGTCCGCCGCCCGTCCGTCCCGGTCGAACAGGGCGGAAGACGCCCATTCGGCAGGAACCGGGAAAAAATCGTCAGACATGCAGCATCCTTTCCTTCACGAAACCATCGCTTGGCGTCCTCCTAGAACCAAGCCGCGGCGACAGGAAGACAGGATCGTTCTGCCCCGGCCACAGTTTCCGCTCATGTCGCACCGGATTTAAGCAGGATCATGCCATTTGCCGCTTTTCGCATGAGCCGGCTCGGCCTAACAGGAAGGGAATATGTGGCAACTTTTCCAATTTCCGCTCTGTCCATTCTCGCGCAAGGTCCGTCTGCTGCTCGGTGAAAAGGGCGTGGGCTACGACCTGGTGCGCGAATCGCCCTGGGAAGCGCGCGACGAGTTCCTCGATCTCAATCCCGCCGGCACGACGCCGGTGATGGTGGATCAGGAAAAGGGCGTGACCCTGATCGACAGCCAGGCGATCTGCGAATATTTCGAGGAGACGGTGGAGAAATTCCCGCTGATCTCCGGCACCGCCGCGGGCCGGGCGGAGGTGCGGCGGCTGACCGCCTTCTTCGACCAGAATTTCTACGGCGACGTCGTCGGCCCGCTCCTGCATGAACGGATGAAGAAGCGCCTGATAGAGCGCGCGCCGCCCGATGCCCGCGTGCTGCGGGAAGCGATGAAGCGCGCCAATGTCCATATGGATTACATGGACTATCTGCTCGACCATCGCGCCTGGATGGCGGGTGGAACGCTGAGCCTGGCGGACATCGCCGCCGCCGCGCATCTTTCGGTGGCGGATTATCTGGGCGGCATCGACTGGGCCGGGCATGAGACGGTGAAGCGCTGGTATGCGGGCTTCAAGTCGCGCCCTTCCTTCCGGCCCCTTCTGTCGGAGCGGATGGAGGTGATCACCCCGCCGCCCCATTATGAAAAGCCGGATTTTTAATACGGACATTCCCCTCCCGCAAGCGGGAGGGGTCAGGGGTGGGCGCGAGCGCAGCGAGCTTCCAGCCTAGAGGTAGAGAACCGCCGCCGATGTCGCGCCAGCCCGCCCTCCGACCCCCGCTTGCAGGAGGGTGAGGTGGGGGTCAATCCAGCTCCGCGGCCAGATATACCCGGTTCCGGCCATGCTCCTTGGCCAGGTAGAGCGCGCGGTCCGCCGCCTTCAGCGCAGCGCGCGGGTCTTCATAGGCCAGCACATTGGCGACCCCGGCGGAAAAGCTGACCCGCTCCATCCGTTCGCCATTGGCCCGGTTGACCAGGCTGCGGGTGGACAGGTCCTGCCGCACGCTGTCCACCGCTTCGCATGCCTCGGCGGCGGTCTTGCCCCGGAACAGCATGACGAATTCCTCGCCGCCATGGCGCGCGACATGGCATTGGTCGTTGCTGACCTTGGACAGCAATCCCGCCACGAATTTCAGCACCCGGTCGCCGGTATCATGGCCATGGGTATCGTTGATCAGCTTGAAATGATCGATGTCGCAAAAGGCGACGGCCAGTTGCTGCCCTTCCTTCTGCGCCTGCGCCAGTTCCTCGCGCAGCGTGCCTTCGAAGGCGCGGCGATTGGGCAGGCCGGTCAGATGGTCGTGCTCGGCGGCGCGGCGCGCGCTTTCCAGATTGGATTTCAGAAGCTGCGTCTGCTTCTGATTGTCGCGAAGCTGGCTTTCGACCTGCCGGGTCTTTTCCACCATGGATCGGGTCAGCGCCACCAGGCGCGCCAGCACCGGCTGGTTGTCGGAACCGGCGGCCAGGCCCTTCACCTCTTCCTGCAACGCCGCGCCATAATCCTTGGCTGAATTGCGCGATTCGGTCATCAGCCCGGTGAATTGCGACAGATTCTCCTCGACCTTGTCGAGCATCGAGGCAAGCGCTTCGGGCGTGACCTCGTCGTTGCGCTGTTCGGCGGCGACATTCTCGACCCAGCCATTGGTGATCTTGCCGCGTTCGGCCAGCACCGCTTTCACGGCCTTTTCCACGCCAATATGCGATCCGGTCAGATAATCATGGGCGACGCCGAAATTGAGCGGCGTCAGGTCCAGGTCATGGGCGAACAGGAAATCGCCTATGTCCTCGTACAGCTTGCGCCGCTGGACGATTTCCCGGCTGGAAGCGCTGCCGTGCCGGGCGCGTTGCGGCTGCTCCGGCTCGTCCATGGCCTCGTCGTCGGTCTTGCCTGACAGACCTCTGGCCCAGCGGGCCAGGCGGTCGGTCAGACCATGTTGCGCGTTTGCGGAAGATGATGCCCCAGTCATGTCCGCTAGAACGACCGGCGATAAACAAGGTTAAGGACATGCCAAGCGAAAAGGCGCAAGGCGTTGATCGTCCTCGATTATATGTCCGCGCCGATCAGCCAGTCGCGGAAAATCCGCACCGCCCGGGTCTGCAGCGCGCGCGGCCGGCAGACGAAGAAATAGCGATAGGGGCTTTCGACCCGATTTTCCGGAAACAGCCGGACCAGCCGGGAATCCTGCGCTTCATTATAGTGGCTGGCGTGCATCACGGCGATGCCGAGCCCCTGCGCCGCCGCCTCCAGCATCAACTGACCGGAATCATAATTGTCGATCGCCAGCGGTTGCAGGTCGGGCAGGTGCACCGCCTCCTTCCACGCCTCGAAGGCGAGCGCCATGTCGCGATGCAGCAGCACCGTATGATTGGCCAGCTCCTGCGGGGCGGTCAGCGCATTGGGCGCCTCCAGCAACGCCTTGCGCCCGATCAGATAGACCTCGTCATGGTCCAGCTCATGGGCGTAGAGCGCGGGATCGATGTCCTTCGCCAGCACGATCGCCGCGTCCAGCCCTTCGCCCAGCCGCGCCACGGCATAGGGGGTGGTCTCGATGTCGATATGAAGCTGCGGATGCCGCTGCCGAAGGGCGCCCAGATGGGGGAACAGCCTTTGCGTCGCGAACAGCGGCATGACCGCCAGCCGCAGCCGCAACTGGTTTCCGCCGCTCTGGATATTCTCCAGCGCCTGGCTCAGCGAATCGAGCGCCGGCGCGATGTCGTCCAGCAGGCGCTGCCCGTCGGCATTGATTTCCAGCGCCTGATGCTTGCGGTCGAACAGGGGCCGGCCGATGAACCGTTCCAGCGCCTGCACCCGCCGGCTGAGCGCGGGCGTCGAGAGCGCGAGTTCCTCCGCCGCGGCCTTGACCGATCCAAGGCGGGCGACCTGAACAAAGGCCTCCAGGGCCGTAAGGGGCGGCAATCTACGCATAAACCGTCATGTTCATCTGGCCGGTCCGCTGCGACGCATCATTGCTTCTTCTGGAACGGCGCGCAAACCGGCTTCAAGCATCCTTATTCCACTGAGCAGGAAAAAAGGGCAGTTGGCAAGATGCAAAAATTGCAACTCCTCGATTCTTTTCGCACTTGCGAAAATACATCCCGCACTGCACATAGGAAAGGCCTTTCAGGCATCCTCTCCTATAAACTTTCCGGGCTGGCCTTCGGGCCGGCCCTTTTTTTATTCGTTTCGGGGCTCGCCATGGCCCCTTTCCCTCAGCCGCGACGTTCCCTATCTCGTTACGCAGCGAACAGAACGGGGAAGGCGAAGTGGCCGAAGAAGAAACCGCAGGACGCAGGATACAGGTGGCCAATGCGCGGCCCGAAGATGCGGGGCGCGGCCTCGCCCGCCTTCCTTTGGCGGTCATGGCGGAACTCCACCTTGCGGAAGGCGATGTGGTGGAGATCGCGGGCAAGCGGTCGACCCCCGCACGGGTGGTCCGGCCCTATAAGGAGGATGAGGGGCTGGATGTCCTTCGCCTCGACGGGCTTCAGCGGGCCAATGCGGGCGTCGGATCGGGCGACTTCGTGATCATCCGGAAGGTCGATCCCCGGCCTGCCCAGCGGGTCGTCTTCGCGCCTGCACAAAATAATCTGCGGTTGCAGGGCAATCCGGAGGCGCTGAAGCGCGTTTTCTTCCAGCGGCCGCTCGCCTCTGGCGATGTCGTCGCAACTGCGGGACAGCAACAGGTGCCGCCCGGCGACATGCCGCCCCAGTTGCGCCAGATGCTGGCCGCCCCGGCCTATGCCTTGCAGGAAATCCGCCTGGTCGTGGTATCGACCGTGCCCAAGGGCATCGTCCATATCGACGCCGACACGGAAGTGGAACTGCGCGCCGAATATGAGGAGCCCCGCGAATCCCGCCGCGCCGACGTCACCTATGACGATGTCGGCGGCATGGCCGAAGCCATCGACCAGCTGCGGGAAATGGTGGAATTGCCGCTGCGCTATCCCGAACTGTTCGAGCGGCTGGGCGTGGACCCGCCCAAGGGCGTGCTGCTCCACGGCCCGCCGGGCACCGGCAAGACCCGGCTGGCCCGCGCCGTCGCCAATGAATCGGAAGCGGAATTCTTCCTGATCAACGGGCCGGAGATCATGGGTTCGGCCTATGGCGAGTCGGAAAAGCAGCTCCGCGAGATTTTCGAGGCGGCCGCCAAGTCGGCGCCGTCGATCCTCTTCATCGACGAGATCGATTCCATCGCGCCCAAGCGCGGCAATGTGACCGGGGAGACGGAAAAGCGCCTCGTCGCCCAGTTGCTGACGCTGATGGACGGGCTGGAACCGCGCACCAATCTGGTCGTCATCGCCGCCACCAACCGGCCGGAAGCGATAGACGAGGCGCTGCGCCGCCCCGGCCGCTTCGACCGGGAAATCATCGTCGGCGTGCCTGACGAGCGCGGACGGCGGGAGATATTGGGCATCCACACCCGCGGCATGCCGCTGGCCGACGGCGTTGATCTGGGCGAACTGGCGCGCATGACCTATGGCTTTGTCGGTGCGGATCTGGCGGCGCTGACCCGCGAGGCGGCGATCGAGACCGTGCGCCGCTTCATGCCCCGGCTCAATCTGGAGGAGGGAACGATCCCCCCTGACGTGCTGGAGGAACTGTCCGTCGCGCGCGACGACTTCATGGCCGCGATCAAGCGCGTCCAGCCCTCCGCCATGCGGGAGGTGATGGTGCAGGCGCCCAATATCGGCTGGGCCGACATCGGCGGCCTGGACGAAGCGCAGATGCGCCTCAAGGAAGGGGTGGAACTGCCGCTCAAGGACCCGGACGCCTTCCGCCGCATCGGCATCCGCCCGGCCAAGGGGTTCCTGCTCTACGGCCCGCCCGGCACCGGCAAGACGCTGCTGGCGAAGGCCGTGGCGCGGGAAGCGCAGGCCAATTTCATCGCCACCAAATCGTCCGACCTGCTCAGCAAATGGTATGGGGAAAGCGAGCAGCAGATCGCCCGCCTCTTCGCCCGCGCGCGGCAGGTGGCGCCGACGGTCATCTTCATCGATGAACTGGACAGCCTGGTTCCGGCGCGCGGCGGCGGCCTTGGCGAACCGCAGGTGACGGAGCGGGTGGTGAACACCATCCTGGCCGAGATGGACGGGCTGGAGGAATTGCAGTCCGTCGTCGTCATCGGCGCGACCAATCGCCCGACGCTGATCGATCCGGCGCTGCTGCGGCCGGGCCGGTTCGATGAGCTGATCTATGTCCCCGTGCCCGATCAGGCAGGGCGCAGGCGCATCCTGTCCATTCACACGGGCAAGATGCCGCTTGCCGAGGACGTCGATCTGGATGCGCTGGCGGAGCGCACGGAGCGGTTCACCGGGGCCGATCTGGAGGATCTGGTCCGCCGCGCCGGCCTGGTCGCGCTGCGCCAGTCGCTGTCGGTCGACAAGGTCACACAGGCGCATTTCGAAGCCGCGCTGGAGGATACCCGCGCCTCCGTCACGCCCGAAATGGAGCGGGAATATGAGCAGATCCAGGCAACGCTGAAGCAGAGCGTGATGCAGATCGATCCCATCGGCTTCGTGTCGCCCGGCATGTTGCGGGCGCGCGCCAGGACTGAATGAAGAGACATGCTCCCGCGAAGGCGGGAACCCGGTTCCGCCGTTTGAACCGGGTTCCCGAAAGGCCTCCTGTCCTGTTGAACGCCTTCGCGGGAACGCATGCGCACGACCTGATGATGCCGGTCCCTCCGACCTATTTGTCCCTCCACCGCGAAGGCGCTTGCATGCCCGTGCGATTTTTGCGAGTCGGACAGGCAAGGCAGACAGGCGAGAATGAATGGCCTCCATCCCTTTGAAGAAAAAGAACCGGGCCGTTTCCGGAAAACCGTCCTCCACCTTCCTGGGTCAATGGGGCATGTTCCTCCGGCAGTTCATCAAGCATCCCGGCATGATCGGATCGGTCATCCCGTCCTCGCAAATGCTGGTCGACAGCATGCTGGAGGGCGTGGACTGGCAACGGACCCGGCTGTTCGTGGAATATGGCCCGGGCGTCGGGACGTTCACGCGGCCCATTCTCGACCGGCTGCATCCGGACGCCACCCTGTTGGCGATCGACCTCAATCTCGACTTCGTCGCCTATCTGGAGGCGGAGATCGACGACCCCCGGCTGCGCATCGTCCACGGTTCGGCCGCCGATGTCCGCCGCTTCATCAAGGAGGCCGGCTATGCCCAGGCGGACTATGTCCTGTCGGGCATTCCCTTCTCGACCCTGCCCGGCGGCGTGGGGGAGGCGATCTGCGCCGAAACCCGCTCGGTGCTGAAGACCGGCGGCGCATTTCTGGTCTATCAATATTCCGGCTATGTCCGCCGCCTGCTGTCGCCGCTGTTCGACGAAATCGGCGACCGGGTGGAGTGGCGCAACATTCCACCGTGCCGGATGTTTACGGCGGTGAAGCGGGAAATCCTGGCCCAGGTGGCCTGACCCTTCCGCCTTCCTGTTGAATTTACGTCATTTTGCCGGGATTTTCTCCTGTCCGGCAGGTCTATACCCCATTTGGGGTATGCGCCATGCAGCGCCGGTCGCTACGCGCCCCGCATAGGCAGACCTTCTGCCTCCGGCGGCCGGGCCATATTGCGACCCATGGCCCGGTTGCCGGCTAAGGTTGCCGCAACGATCGTTTCGCTTCGGCCGGCTTTCATGATAAGGCCCGGCGCGAAACACGGCGAGATAGTTCATGAACGACCTGACCCAGACCCCCGAAATGCTGATCGCGACCATGGGCGCGCGCGCCCGCGCGGCAGCGGCCCAGCTTTCCACCGCCAGCGACGCGCAGAAGATCGACGCGCTGCGCCGCGCCGCGCAGGCGCTACGGGATCAGGCGCCGCGGATCATCGCCGCCAATGCCCGGGACATGGAAAACGCTGCCGCCAACGGCCTGTCGCCGGCCATGCTCGACCGGCTGAAGCTGGACGAGGACCGCGTCCTTGCGACGGCGGCGGGCGTGGATCAGGTCGCGACCCTCATCAATCCGCTGGGCAGCGTGATCGACAGGCAAGTCCGCCCCAACGGCATGGAGTTGAGCCGCGTCCGCGTGCCGCTGGGCGTCATCGGCATCATCTATGAAAGCCGCCCCAATGTGACCGCCGACGCCGCCGCGCTCTGCCTGCGCGCCGGCAATGCCGTGATCCTGCGCGGCGGCAGCGAGGCGAAGGAAAGCAACCGCGCCATCCACGCCGCGATGGTCGAGGGGATCGTCGCCGCCGGCCTGCCCGCCGATGCCGTGCAACTGGTCCCCACCACGGACCGCGCTGCCGTGGGCGCGCTGCTGAAGGCGTCGGAATTCATCGACCTGATCGTCCCCCGCGGCGGCAAGAGCCTGGTCGCCCGCGTGCAGGAAGAGGCGCGCGTGCCCGTCCTCGCCCATCTCGACGGCATCAACCACAGCTATGTCGACGGCGCGGCCGATCCGGACATGGCGCAAAAGCTGGTGGTGAACGCCAAGATGCGCCGCACCGGCATTTGCGGCGCGACCGAGACGGTGCTGATCGACAAGGCCTATGCTGAGGCGCCCGCCATCGTGAAGGCGTTGCTCGACGCCCAATGCGAAGTGCGCGGCGACGAGGCCGTGCAGGCGATGGACAGCCGCGTCACGGCGGCGTCGGACGAGGATTGGGATACCGAATATCTCGACGCCATCGTCTCTGTGCGGATCGTGGATGGGCTGGACGAGGCGCTCGCCCATATCGCCGCCCATGCCAGCCATCATACGGACGCGATCATCACCGAAGACGCGGGAAAGGCCGAGCGCTTCCTGAACGCGGTCGACAGCGCCATCGTGATGTGGAACGCCTCCACCCAGTTCGCGGACGGCGGCGAGTTCGGGCTGGGCGCGGAGATCGGTATCTCCACTGGCCGACTGCATGCCAGAGGCCCTGTGGCGCTGGAAGGCCTGACGACCTATAAATGGCTGGTGCGCGGAACGGGGCAGACCCGGCCGTAACGCCCAAACCCCTCCTCCGTTCGCCCTGAGCTTGTCGAAGGGCTTCGACAGGCTCAACCCGAACGGGGAGAGGGTGGTGCTCAAAATGGAGAGGGTGGCGCTTACCCCTTCACCACCCCATCGATCGCCTTCAGCTTCTCCAGCATCGGCCCGACCCACTCCAGCGGCAGCATCACCGGCCCGTCCGAAGGCGCATGGTCCGGATCGTCATGCGCCTCCGCAAACACCGCCGCGACCCCCGCCGCCACCGCGCTCCGCGCCAGCACCGGCGCAAATTCCCGCTGACCGCCGGAAGCCGATCCCAATCCGCCCGGCTGCTGCACCGAATGGGTGGCATCGAACACCACCGGATAGCCCGTCTGCGCCATCACCGGCAGCGCCCGCATGTCGCTGACCAGCGTGTTGTAACCGAAACTCGCCCCGCGCTCCGTCAGCAAAATCCGCTCATTCCCGGTCGACGCGACCTTCTGCGCCACCGCCGCCATGTCCCACGGCGCCAGGAACTGCCCCTTCTTCACATTGACCACCGCGCCGGTCCGCCCCGCCGCCAGCAGCAAATCGGTCTGGCGGCACAGAAAGGCGGGAATCTGGAGAATATCCACAGCCTCCGCCGCCGCCTCCACCTGCCCGGCCTCATGCACGTCGGTCAGCACCGGACAGCCGAACGCCGCCTTCACCTCCGCCAGGATCGCCAGCCCCGTATCGATCCCGACGCCCCGCTGCCCCGATACGGAGGTCCGGTTCGCCTTGTCGAAGGAGGATTTGAAGATGAACGGCACCCCGGCACGTCCCGCAAGGCCGGATAGCTTTTCCGCCATCATCATCGCATGGTCGCGGCTCTCGATCTGGCAGGGGCCGGAGATCAGGACGAAGGGCAGGTCGTTGCCGACGGTAACCGACCCGATGGAAACATGCTTGGCTGTCATCATCGCGTTCACTTCGGCGCTTTGACGAAGCGGCGCAAGAGCTGCCCGCGCCAAAGCCCCTTGCCGGGATGATAATTCCAGCAGAACCAGCCGAAGACGAGGCAGGCCAGCAGCGAGGGCAGCGCCATCGGATCGCCTTCCCCTTTCATGTGCCGGTAAAAGGCAAGGTCCGCCCGCCACCGGTCCCGCTCGCTGCCGCCGCCGTTGATGCCATAGGCATTGTCGTGACGCCGGCAACCGATGTTTCGGTTGTATTTGCGGTGGTCTATGAAATAGCAGTAATCGCGTTCGGGTGTCGTCATGGCCCGATGTGGACAGGGGCCATGGAAAAGTTCAAGCGTAAAGTCTTCTACCTTGGCGGTTTCGATCCGCGCGGGGTGCGTTTCTACCACCAGATGTACCGCGAGCAGGCGGAAGCCTACACGCGCCTGTCGGGCGAACGGGTGGAGGTCAGCGCCCGCCGCTCCGGCCCGGCCTCTTCCGCCAGTTGGACCGTCACCAACCACGGCGCCGGGGTCGAGACCGATTATGAGTTCCTCCGCTGGGAGGATCTGGTCGGCAAGGTATGGATACGCAATCCGCTGCTGCTGGCGTGGCGCTCCATCGCCACATATGGCGCCCATGCCCGCCACATGCAGTTCCTGCGGATGCGGAAACTGCGTCCGGGGCCGGTCATCACCATCCTCTATCCGCCGCTGCTGGCGGTGCTGATCCCACTGGCGCTGGCGCTGATACCCGCGCTGCCGCTTTCGCTGCTGATGCCCTTCTGGGCCGCCGCGCTGATCGGCATCGCCGTCAGCGTGGCTCTGTCGGGCCGCCTGCTCAACAAGCTGATCGTGCCCTGGCTGCTCCGTTTCATGGTTTACAACCACAGCGTCGCCGCCCAAGGCCCCGGTACGGATATGGACGAGCGCCTGGACCAGTTCGCCGCCCGCATCGTGGGGGAGGTGGACGGCCCCTGGGACGAGGTCGTCTTCGCCTCCCACAGCAACGGCACCATCTATGCGATGAGCGTGCTGCGCCGCATCCTGGAATTGCGCGGCGACCGGCCGCTGCCCGACAATTTCACCGTCCTCACCCTGGGCCAGGTCGTTCCCGTCATCGCCCTGCGCAAGGATGCGCGCTGGTATCATGCCGACCTCAAGGCGCTGGACGACAAGCCGTTCCGCCTGGTCGATTTCTCCGCTCCCCCCGATGGCGCGGCCTATCATGGCGTCCATCCGATCCGCCTCGTCTCGGATCGGTGCGCGGCGCGCGTCGACCTGCTCTCGCCCCGCTTCCACCTCTTCTACGATCCGGAAAACTATCATGGCGGCTGGTCGAACAAATATGAGGCGCATTTCGACTATCTGCGCGTGGGCGACCGCCTGTCGCCGGTGGACTATGTCAGCCTCACCGCCGGCCGCCGCACCATCGACGAAGCCATAGCGCAGTTCAGGACGATCCCATGACGCAGCCCTTCACCCCGCCCTATCCCGAACCGCCGCGGACCCGCCGTGGCCTCGTCAAGCGCTTCTTCCGGGGCTGGCATAGTTGGATTCATGTCCTGTTCGAGAAGAGCTACACGATGAAGCTGGGCGAAATCCGCATGCCCGGCCAGACCATGTACATCGCCAACGAACTGCCGCTGGTGGACCAGATCCTGCGCGGCGGCACGGCCTATCCCAAACATCGCGAACTGGTCCGCAACCTGTCCCCCCTGATCGGCAACAGCGTCTTCTCCGCCAATGGGGAGGATTGGGAAAGCCAGCGCGCCATGGTGAACCCCGCCTTCGCCCACACCGCGCTCAACCGCTCCATGCCGCTGATGGTGGCGGCGGCCGACGACCTGCTCGCCCGGCTCGACGCGGCGGACAAGGGCAAGCCGGTCGACATCGACCCGATGATGACCCATGTGGCGGCCGACATCATCTTCCGCACGCTTTTCTCGGAGCCGCTGGACGAGCGCCGCTCCAACATCATCCACACCGCCTTCGGCCGTTTCCAGCGGCTCGCCCACAGCGCCTCGATGCTGCGCCTCTACGGCTTTCCGGCGCGCTGGTTCGAGAAACGCTCGCTGGCCCCGGCAAAGGCGATCCATGAGGTCTTCCGTCCCATCGTCGAAGCGCGCCATGAGGGCTTCCACCAGCGCGGCGAGGCGCCGCACAAGGACATCCTCCAATCGCTGATCGAGGCGAAGCATCCCGAAACCGGCGACCCCTTCACCCTGCAACAGGTGATGGACCAGGTTTCCACCGTCTTCCTCGCCGGCCATGAAACGTCCGCCAGCACCATGACCTGGGCGCTCTACATGCTGGCGGAATGCGCCCATATCCAGACCGCCGCCCGCACGGAGGTGCAGCAGCTCGCCGGGGACGCGCCGCTCACCGCCGCGATGCTCAAGGACATGGGGGCGATCCGCAACATCTTCCGCGAAACGCTGCGCCTCTATCCGCCCGTCGCCTTCTTCCCGCGCGAAGTGACCTGCCCGATGCCGATGCGCGACAAGAGCCTTGAGGAAGGCGCGATGCTGGTCGTCGCCCCCTGGCTCACGCAGCGCAACAAGGACAACTGGGCCTGTCCGCACAGCTTCATGCCCGAACGCTTCGAAGATCCCGCCAATGCGGAGATGGTGCGCCAGGCCTGGTTTCCCTTCGGCCGCGGCCCCCGGGTCTGCGTGGGCGCGGGCTTTGCACAGCAGGAGGTGATGACGGTGATCGCCAGCGTCCTGCGCCGCTACCGCCTGTCGGTGCCCGACGGGTTCAGGCCCGAACCGATCAGCCGCCTGACCATCCGGCCAAGGACGGGGATGAAGCTGATGTTCGATGCCGTCCGGCTTTGACGGATGGGGTGGTAATCGGACATTCCCCCTCCCGCAGGCGGGAGGGGGTTAGGGGGTGGGCTGGCGCGGCATCTGCGCTGTTTTGCAACGGCTAAGTCAGAAGCTCGCTACGCTCGCGCCCACCCCTAACCCCTCCCG
>NZ_LXYF01000087.1:0-13731 GCF_002894065.1 Sphingobium sp. SA916 | reverse complement strand
AACCAGTCTGCGCCGATGGTACTGTGGCTCAAGCCCCGGAAGAGTAGGGCGTCGCCAGGCATTATAGCTCGCGCTTCACATTAACCCATTCGCAATCTCCTGCGCCCAGGCGCAATGCCCCCAAGCGCAGCCCCTCAGGCCGCGCTGGCAAACCGGCAAACCACCAGCCCAAATCATACCTCAAACCCACCCTCCAACCCTGGGTAAATCACCCATGGCGCTGGACCAACGCGCTGAAAGCTCTACCGGCTGCCAAAGACGCGCGCCCATCATCGTCAGGGCCGCACCCGCGCTTGCGCTTAGAAACAGCAGCGCGGCCAGCGCAAATTCCGGCATGGTCATGTCCGCTGCCGGATTCTCCATGACCAGCCTGCGCAGCAGCCCGCCTTCTGGCCAGGTGGAGATCAACAGGATCAGGCCCGCCAACCTCAACCCGATCCTGGCCACCAGATGTTCATGCCAGTCCGACATTTGCCGCATTCTCCTTCCCGGAGAATGTTCAATTGCGCATTCCCGCATAGCTTATCGAGAGCGAGAACCGATCGTCCGCGTTGAAATTTCATAGGATTCGGGGGAGTTTTCCGGCATTCCTATGCGAATCCTATGCCGATCGCATAAAGCCCCACTGGAAATATAATGCGGCTTCATGCGATGGGCGGCCCGGCAACAGCGAGTGACGGTACGGATGACGGATCGAGCGGGCGAGGGGGTGGGCCATAGCCATCCGCAGGGGAAGTTGTCGCTTCTGGCATTGGGGGCGCTGGGCGTGGTGTTCGGGGATATCGGCACCTCGCCGCTCTATGCCCTGAAGGAGAGCTTCGTCGGCCACCATCCGCTGGCGGTCGATCCTGCCCATATCTATGGCGTCTTGTCGCTGGTCTTCTGGACCATGACGCTCATCGTCACGGTCAAATATGTGTTCATCATCATGCGCGCCGACAATCATGGCGAAGGCGGCAGCATGGCGTTGCTCGCCCTGATCTCCCGCAAGCTGGGGGAGAGCCGATGGACGCCGACCATCGCCATATTGGGCGTTCTGGCGGCAGCGCTATTCTATGGCGACGCGATCATAACCCCCGCCGTATCCGTGCTCTCGGCCGTGGAAGGGCTGGAGACGGTGAATGACGGATTTGCGCCCTTCGTCCTTCCCATCGCCATCGTCATTCTGATCGGGCTGTTCCTGATCCAGAAACATGGCACCGCCCGGGTGGGCGCGCTGTTCGGGCCCATCATGGCGGTTTATTTCCTGGTGCTGGCGGCGCTCGGCATCCTCAACATCGTGCGCCATCCGGGGATTGTCGCCATCGTCAACCCTATGTGGGCCATCCATTTCTTCGCGCTCGATGCGAAGCTCGCCTTCCTGGCGCTGGGTTCGGTCGTACTGGCGGTGACGGGGGCGGAGGCGCTCTATGCCGATATGGGCCATTTCGGGCGCAAGGCGATCAGCATAGCTTGGCTCTACGCCGCCTTTCCCTGCCTGCTGCTCAATTATATGGGCCAGGGCGCTCTGCTGCTGGACCTGCCTGAGGCGGCGGAGAACCCCTTCTTCCTGCTCGCGCCGGAATGGGCGCGGCTGCCGCTGGTCATATTGGCCACGCTCGCCACGGTGATCGCCAGCCAGGCGGTGATTTCCGGCGCTTTTTCCGTGATGCAGCAGGCGGTGCAACTCGGCTTCCTGCCGCGCCTCAAGATCGCGCATACCAGCGCTTCGGCGGCGGGGCAGATCTATGTGCCGCTGGTCAACTGGGCGCTGCTGTTCCTGGTCGTGCTGCTGGTTCTGGGCTTCCAGTCGTCGAGCAACCTGGCCGCCGCCTATGGGATTGCCGTCACGGGGACCATGGTCATCACCACCTGCATGATGGCGGTGCTGACCTTCAGCGTATGGCGCTGGAACAGGCTGCTCGCCGCTGGCGTGACGGGGCTGTTCCTCACTGTGGACGGCGCCTATTTCCTGTCCAACGCGACGAAGATTCCCGATGGCGGCTGGTTCCCGTTGCTGGTGGCGGCGGTGGTGTTCATCATCCTGACGACCTGGTCGACCGGGCGGAAGATCATGAACTTCTATCTGCTGGAAGGAGCGATGGAGGTCGAACTGTTCATCCAGTCCGTCTCCGGCTCCCTGAAGCGGGTGCCGGGCACGGCGATCTTCCTCAATTCCCGTGTGGAGGGCGTGCCGCCGGCGCTGCTGCACAATGTGAAGCATAACAAGATATTGCACGAGCGGGTGATCATCCTGACCGTGCGGACTGAGGGCGTGCCTCATCTGCCGCTCACCGGCCGTTCCGAAGTGACGGAACTGGGGGCAGGCTTCTACCGCGTGGTGCTGCGCCACGGCTTCATGGAGGAAGTCGACATTCCCGCCGCGATGAAAGCGGTCCAGGGCTGCGGCGGCCCCATCAATGTCAGCCAGACCAGCTATTTCCTCAGCCGCCAGACTTTGATCCCGTCGGAAAAGCCCGGCATGGCGATCTGGCGGGAAAAGCTGTTCGCCTGGATGATGCGCAATGCCGTGACGCCCATGGATTTCTTCAAGCTGCCGACGAACCGGGTGGTGGAACTGGGGTCGCAGGTCGAAATCTGATTCCCCTTCATTTTTCAACTTCACCCCGTCATTCCCGAAGGCGGGAACCCATCCCCCGGACGTGCCGCCAGGGGCTTCTTATGGAGGGTGGATTTCCGCTCCGTGGCGATGATGACTAGAGGGAGGAGGGGGGCTCAACCCCCATCCGCTTCCTTCAACCGGTAGCCGATCCCCAGTTCGTTCGCGATGATGCGGGGCCGCTGCGGGTCGTCCTCCAACTTCTGCCGCAGGGTTCGCACCAGCACGCGCAGATATTCGACATGATGCGCATGCTCGTTGGGCCAGACCTGCGCCATGATCTGCTGATGGGTGATCACCCGCCCCGGATATTTCGCCAGTTGCGCCAGCACGCCATATTCCTTCGGCGTCAGATGCACTTCCTGTCCGCCCCTTGTCACGATCCGCGCCATCAGGTCGATCGCCACATCCCCTGCGCGGACCATCGAAACGCCGCCATCCTTGGTCATGCGGTTGCGCAGCGCCACGCGCACGCGGGCAAGCATCTCGTCGGTATCGAAGGGCTTGGTCAGATAATCGTCCGCGCCCAGGTCCAGTGCGGCGACCTTCTGCTCGGTCGCGTCGCGCGCCGATATGACGATCAGGCTGGCGTCCGAATCCCGTTTGATGAGCGGCACCAGCTCCAGCCCGTCGCGGTCGGGCAGGCCAAGGTCGAGCAGGCAGATGTCGGGTCGCTCCTCCCGCAACTTGTCCAGCGCCTCGCGCGCATTGGCGGCCTCCACCGTCGCATGGTCGGCGCGGGTCAGCGCCGCGTGGATCAGGCGACGGATTTGCGGTTCGTCATCGATGATCAGCACCTTGTGGCGACCGGATGAACGGGTGGTCATGACATGTCCTCGTCAGCAAGCGGAGACAGGATCGAGGCCTGCGGAAAGCGCAGGGTGAAGCAGGCGCCGGGCGGATCGGCCCGGTTGGCGGCCGATACGCCAAGCCCCATCGCCTCGGCAAAGCCCTTGACGATGGCAAGGCCAAGGCCGGTGCCATGCTTCGCCCGGTCCGACCCCTCCATGCGGGTGAAGGTGTCGAAGACGCGCGCCTCGCTCCCCGGCGGGATGCCCGGTCCCTGATCGATCACCGACAGGGTGATCGCGTCGGGCAGCCGCTGGCCCTGGATGGTCACGGGCGTATCCGGATCGGCATAGCGCCCCGCATTGTCGAGCAGGTTGATGAGGATATGGTGCAGCAGCGTCGAATCGACCCGCACCAGCGGAATATCGGGCAATATGTCGACCTTCACCTCATGCCGGCCAAGCGACTGGCGCGTATCGTGGATGGCGCCCGCCACCGCGTCAAACAGGTCCACGGGCTCCAGCTTCAGCGGCAGGGCGCCCGCCTCCACCCGCGCCATGTCCAGCAGATTGGCGACGAAGCGGGTCAGCCGCAACGCCTCCGCCTCCACCGTGTCGGCAAGGTCGCAGGGGTGCTGGCGCTTCAGTTCATGCGCGGCGGAGATGATGGTGGTGAGCGGCGTGCGCAGGTCGTGCCCGACCGAGGAGAGCAGGGCGGAACGCAGCCGGTCGCGCTCGCGGATCTGGCGGGCGTCCAGCATCTCCTCCTCCAGCGCCATGCGGTCGAAGGCGATGGACGCCTGGTCGAGCAGGCTCATGAGCAGCGGCAACTGGTCGGACCGCAACGGCTCCCCCGCATCCTCCCGCGCCAGTCCCAGCACGCCCAGCACGCCGCGCGTCGTGCGCAGCGGGTGGAACAGCCAGTCCGACGCCGTCAATGTGGAGGAACCGCGCCCGGCGGGCTGCTCATTGTCCATCGCCCATTGGGCGGCGGCCTTCTCTATCTGCTCCAGCCGGTCCTCCGGCGGCACGGCGGCGCGCAGTTGCGGACCGTCGGGGGATGGGAGGAGGAGGACGGTGCGCACGTCGAACATTCGCCCCACTTCGGCGCAGATGGCATGCATCAGCTCGTCCTGGCTGGCCGCCGCGGTCAGTTGCCGGGAAAATCCCGCCAGCGCCGCATTCTGCCGGGCGCTGCCATGGGCCAGGTCCGCCTGGGCGCGGACGCGGGCGGCGAACTGGCTGGTGACGATGGCGACGCCCAGCAGGACGAGGATGGAGATGACATTTTCCGGATTGCTGACGGTCAGCGTGCCGGTGGGCGGCAGGAAGAAGAAATTATAGGCGAGGCTGGAAAGCAGACCCGCGAACAGCCCGGCGCGCAGGCCGAAGCTGGCGGCGGCGAACATCACCGGCACCAGATAGAGCAGGGCGATATTGCCGAGCGCGATGGTCTGGACCAGCAGCCGCCCTATGGCGGTCATCAGCGCGATCATCGCCGTGGACCAGAGATAGTCGGCGGGCTTGCCCCATGGCCCCATGCGGGCGGTCCGGCGGGGCGGCGCGAACCGGTCGCCCGGCAGGACGTGGATGGCGACGTCTTCCATGGCGCGGACCAGACGGTCGACCACCGACCCGTGCCGCAGTTCGAACCACCAGCTTCGGCTCGCCTTGCCGATCACCATCTGGGTGGCGCGGGCGTCCGCCGCATATTGGCGCAGCCCCGCCACGACGCTGGGGGCGGGGATGGTCGCGGTCGTTCCGCCCAGGCGCGATGCGAGCGCCATGGTGTCGGCCAGATGGCCGCGCTCCTCCGCCGTGAAGGCCAGGCTGCGCTGCGTTTCGATATGCACGGCGGTCCAGGGCGCCTTCAGTGCGTCGGCCAGCCGCTTGGCGGCGCGGACCAGCCCCTGCGCGCTCGGCAGTTCGCTGATGGCGACGACGACCCGCTCGCCCGCCGCGAAGCTGCCTGCCAGCGCATGGGCGCGCACATAGTCCAGCATCTGCGCGTCCACCGCCTGCGCGGCGCGGCGCAACGCCATCTCGCGCAGCGCGGTCAGATTGGACTTGGAGAAGAAATGGTTGAGCGCCCGGCTGGCCTCCGCCGGGATATAGACCTTGCCCTCCTTCAACCGATCGATCAGCTCGTCGGGCGGAATGTCGACCACCTCGATCTCCGCCGTTTCGAGGATGGAATCCGGCACCGTCTCGCGCACCCGGACGCGGGTGAAGGAGGCGACGACGTCGTTCAGGCTTTCGACATGCTGGATATTCACGGTCGAATAGACGTCGATCCCGGCGTCGAGCAGCTCCTCCACATCCTGATAGCGTTTCGGATGGCGGCTGCCCGGCGCGTTGCTGTGGGCGAGTTCGTCCACCAGCACCAGCCCGGGGCGGCGGACGAGGATCGCGTCCAGATCCATCTCGCCCAGGCTATGGCCCTGATGATCGACTGCGCGCCGGGAAATGACCTCATGGCCGTGGAGCAGCGCTTCCGTCTCCCGCCGGCCATGGGTCTCGACCACGCCCACCGCCACGTCGACGCCGGCCTTCAGGCGCTGCATGCCGTCGATCAGCATCTCATAGGTCTTGCCGACGCCCGGCGCCGCGCCGAGGAATATCTTCAGACGCCCGCGGCCTTCCCGCGCCGCCTGACGCAGATAGGCTTCTGGATCGCGGCGGTCCGGTTCGCTCATCCCGCCTGATTAGCGCCGATGCCATCCAGCCGTCGATTGATTTCGAGGACATTGACCCGCGCTTCCCCCAGAAAGCCCAGAAGCGGTCGCTCTATGCTCCGGTCGACCAGCGCGCGAACCTGGCCCGGCTCCAGACCGCGCGCCTTCGCCACCCGCCCGACCTGAAAAAAGGCCGCATCGGGGCTGATATGGGGGTCCAGCCCCGATGCGGAGGTTGTCACCAGATCGGACGGAACGGGACGACCGGGTGAGTGCAGGGCCTGAATGTCGCGCGCGACGCGGTCGGCCAGCGCCCTGCTGGCGGGCCCCAGGTTGGAACCGGAGGAGGCGAGCCCGTCATAGCCCTTGCCCGCCGCCGACGGACGGGAATGGAAATAGCGGTCGCTGGCGAAATTCTGGCCGATCAGCGTGGAGCCCACCGGTCTGCCGCTCTGCCTGATCAGGCTGCCATTGGCCTGGAACGGGAAAAGCGCCTGCCCGATGCCGGTCAGCGCCAGCGGATAGGCGATGCCCAGCAGCAGCGCGAAGAGCAGCGTCATCGCGAGCGCGGGTCGAAGGGAGGTTTTAAGGTCGGTGAACATTCTGCTATCCTTTCCGCCGTCCGTCACGCCAGACCCAGTCCATTCACGGCAAGGTCGATCAGCTTGATGCCCGCGAACGGCGCGACCAGCCCGCCCAGCCCATAGATGGCGAGGTTCCGCGCCAGCAGAGGCCCGGCGCCGATGGGCCGGTAGGTCACGCCCCTCAGGGCCAGCGGCACCAGGCAGGGAATGATCAGCGCGTTGAAGATGATCGCGGACAGGATCGCGCTTTCCGGGCTGGCAAGGCCCATGATGTTCAGCACCCCCAGCCCCGGATAGAGCGCCACGAACATGGCGGGGATGATCGCGAAATATTTGGCGACGTCGTTGGCGACGGAAAAGGTGGTCAGCGCGCCGCGCGTCATCAGCAATTGCTTGCCCAGGCCCACCACCTCGATCAGCTTGGTCGGATCGCTGTCGAGGTCGACCATATTGCCCGCCTCCCGCGCGGCCTGGGTGCCGGTGTTCATGGCGACGCCGACATCCGCCTGCGCCAGCGCCGGGGCGTCATTGGTGCCGTCGCCGCACATCGCGACCAGCCGGCCGCCCTCCTGCTCCTTGCGGATCAGGGCCAGCTTGTCCTCCGGCGTGGCCTGGGCGAGGAAGTCGTCCACCCCCGCCTCCGCCGCGATGGAGGCGGCGGTAAGGGGATTGTCGCCGGTGATCATCACCGTGCGGATGCCCATCTGCCGCAGTTCCCCGAAGCGTTCGCGAATGCCCGCCTTGACGATGTCCTTGAGGAAGATCGCGCCAAGCAGCCTCCCATCCTTCGCCACTGCCAGAGGCGTGCCGCCCGCGCGGCCGATCTCGTCGGTGATGCGGCGCAGTTCCTGGGTTGCGGCTTCCCTGTCTAGGGCGGGATTGGCCCGCAGGATGCTGTCCACCGCCCCCTTGTGGATGGTCGAACCGGCCAGCGTTACGCCGGAAATGCGGGTCTGTGCCGTGAAGGGAACGACCACCGCGCCTTCGGGCAGCGCATCCGCGCTCTGCCCGAACTTCTCCCGCGCCAGCAGGACAATGGAGCGGCCCTCCGGCGTTTCGTCGGCCAGGCTGGCGAGCAGCGCCGCTTCCGCCAACTCGGCCGGGGACGTTCCGCCGACGGGGCGGAACTCGGTCGCCTGACGGTCGCCGACGGTGATGGTGCCGGTCTTGTCGAGCAGCAGCGTGTCTATGTCCCCCGCCGCTTCCACCGCTCTGCCCGATTTGGCCAGCACGTTGAAGCGCACCAGCCGGTCCATGCCCGCGATGCCGATGGCGGAGAGGAGGGCGGCGATGGTCGTGGGAATCAGCGTGATCAGCAAGGCGGCGAGGATCGCCACCGGCACGGCGCCCCCGGCATAGCTGGCAAAGCCCGGAATCGTGCCCACGGCGATCAGGAAGATGATGGTCAGGCCGACCAGCAGCAGCGTCAGCGCAATCTCATTGGGCGTCTTCTGCCGTTCGGCGCCCTCCACCAGCGCGATCATGCGGTCCAGAAAGCCCTGTCCCGGATTGACCGTCACCCGCACCCGAATCCGGTCGGAAATGACGCGCGTGCCCGCCGTCACCGCGCTGCGGTCGCCGCCCGCCTCCCGGATCACCGGCGCGGATTCGCCGGTAATGGCGGCCTCGTTGACCGAAGCGACGCCGGCGACCACCTCTCCGTCGGATGGGATGAGGTCGCCGGTTTCGACCAGCACGACATCGCCCATCCTGAGCGCGCTCGCCGGGACGGTCTCGACCGCGTCGCCCTTCAGCCGCCTGGCCGTCAGTTCCGCCTTGGTCGCGCGCAGCGAAGCGGCCTGCGCCTTGCCCCGTCCTTCGGCCAGCGCCTCGGCAAAGGTGCCGAACAGAACCGTCAGCCACAGCCAGGCCACCAGTTGCAGCTTGAAGCCAGGGGCAAGATGATCCTGCCCCACGGCCAGCAACAGCGTCAGCAGCACCGCCACGGCGGCGGTCGTGAACATCACCGGGTTGCGGATCAGGTCCCTGGGGTTCAGCTTGCGGAAAGCGTCGCCCATCGCGGGCAGGATGAGGTCGGCGGTGAAGAGCGATCGGGTTTCGGACCGGGGCATGGGCTTGTGATCCTTAGAAGAGCTGGCCACGGACCATCGCGAGATGATCGGCCATGGGGCCAAGGGCAAGGCCGGGGAGGAAGGTGAGGCCGCCGACGATCAGCACGATGCCGACCAGCAGCCCGGTCCACAGCGGCCCCGTGGTGGGGAAGCTGCCCGCGGTTTCCGGCGTGTACTTCTTCGCCGCCAGTCCGCCGGCTATGGCCAGCATGGGTATGATGATGAAGAAGCGGCCGATCCACATCGCCACGCCCAGCAGGCCGTTGTAGAAGGGGGTGTTGGCGGTCAGTCCGGCAAAGGCCGATCCGTTGTTGGCGACCGCGCTGGTGAAGGCGTAGAGGATCTCGCTGAACCCGTGCGGTCCCTTGTTGAGCGGGCCGGCAAGGCCCGCCGGCAACACGCTCGCGATCGCGGTGAAGCCCAGTATCGCCATCGGCAGCACGGCGATGGCGAGGACGGCGAGCTTCACCTCCCGGCTCTCGATCTTCTTGCCGACATATTCCGGCGTGCGGCCGACCATCAGCCCCGCCACGAACACGGCGAGGATGGCGAACAGCAGGAAGCCGTATATGCCCGCGCCGACGCCGCCGACCACCACTTCCCCCAATTGCATGTTGAACAGGGGGACGAGGCCGCCGATGGCGGTGAAGCTGTCATGCATGGCGTTGACCGCGCCGCAGCTCGCCGCCGTGGTGATGACGGAGAAGAGGGCGGAGGCGGCGATGCCGAAACGCACCTCCTTCCCCTCCATGTTGCCGCCGGGAACGCCCAGATGATGGAGGACCGGATTGCCGGCCGCCTCCTGCCAACAGGTGATCGCGACGCCGGCAAGGAACAGGACCATCATCGCAGCGAGGATGGCCCATCCCTGCCGCACATTGCCCACCGCCTTGCCGAAGCTGTGGGTGAGGCCGGCGCCGATGGCGAAGATCGACAGCATCTGCACGAAATTGGTGAGCGCCGTCGGATTTTCGAACGGGTGGGCGCTGTTCGCGTTGAAGAAGCCGCCGCCGTTGGTGCCCAGCATCTTGATCGCCTCCTGACCCGCGACCGGTCCCAGGGCGAGCGTCTGCTTCGCGCCTTCCAGCGTCGTGACCTCGACCGGTCCCGCCAGCGTCTGCGGCACGCCGCTCGCCATGTAGAAGATCGCGAGGAGGACGCAGAGCGGCAGCAGCAGATAGAGCGTCACCCGCACCATATCGGCCCAGAAATTGCCGATGGTCGCGCTGCTGCGCCGGGCAAATCCCCGGAACAGCGCAAAAGCGAGCGCAATGCCCGTCGCCGCGGAAAGGAAATTATGGATGGTGAGCGCCAGCATCTGGCTGAGGTTCGACATGGTCGATTCCCCGGCATAGCTCTGCCAGTTGGTGTTCGAGGTGAAGCTGATCGCGCTGTTGAAGGCGAGATGCCCGCTCACCGCGCCCAGATGCTGCGGGTTGAGCGGCAGCACCGCCTGCATCCGCAGCAGCGCATAGGTGAGGAGCAGCAGCGCCGTGTTGAAGACCAGCATATGCACCGCATAGCGGCGCCAGCCCTGTTCCTCCCGCGGATCGATGCCGGAAAGGCGGTAGAAGCCGCGCTCCACAGGGCCGAGCAGGCCGTGAAGCGGCGTGCGGCGTCCTTCGTAAAGCGCGAACAGCCAGAGGCCGACCGGCTTCACGAGGATCAGCAACAGGCCGACAAAGGCCGCGATCAGCAGCCATCCCTGAAAGGTCATGGAACGCGCCTCCCTAAAAGCGTTCGGGCCGCGCCAGCACGGCGACCAGATAGAGGAGGAGGCCGATGGCGGTGAATGCGGCGAGCCAGAGGTCGATGGTCATGGCGCCCGCCCTCACGCCCGCCCGCACAGCGCGGCATAGCCGAGGCTGGCGGCGAGAAGGATCAGGATCAAGCCGATCCAGAGCATGTCTTGCATAAGGAAACTCCCGCAGCCGAAGCTGTCGCGCGGGGTGCGGGACGGGCCATCGTCTGCCGCCGCTCAATTAGGACAGGGCGGCGTTTGAAATCGAGAGAGGGGAAAAGGGCAGGGCATAGAAATTGCGTATGAAAATGGCGCGCGGCGCGGGTTCCGGCCATCATGGCCGCAGGACACGGCCGGCCGGGTCACGGATGGACGAGGACGGCGCCGTCTTTGCAGATGAAGGGGAACGGGATCATATCCGGTTCGATTGGCGACGATGGCTGACAGTCGCGCCTGTCGCGCATAGACTGGGGCCGGTCACGGGCTGAACGGAATTTCGATGGTTTACACCGACATCGCCAACCGCACCTATAATCATAATTGGCGGCTGGACCCCATTGTCCGCAGCCTGCTGGACACGGATTTCTACAAGCTGCTGATGCTCCAGATGATCCGTCACCTCTACCCGGATGTGCAGGCGACCTTCAAACTGATCAACCGCACGCAATCCGTGCGTCTGGCCGAGGTCATCGACGAGGGCGAATTGCGCGCGCAGCTCGACCATGCCCGGTCCGTGCGCTTCGGGAAGAAGGAACTGATCTGGCTGGCGGGCAACAGCTTTTATGGCGAGCGGCAGATGTTCAGCCCGGATTTCATCGCGTGGCTGGCCGATTTCCGCCTGCCCGACTATGACCTGCGCAAGGTCGACGGCCAATATGAACTGTGCTTCCACGGCCCCTGGACCCACAGCAGCATGTGGGAAATCCCGGCGCTGGCGATCATCAACGAATTGCGATCCCGCGCGGCGATGAAGGGACGGGGGCGGTTCGAACTGGACGTGCTCTACGCCCGCGCCAAGGCGAAGCTGTGGGAGAAGGTGGAGCGGCTGGCGCAACTGCCCGACCTCGTCATATCCGACTTCGGCACGCGGCGGCGGCACGGCTTCCTCTGGCAGCGCTGGTGCGTGGAGGCGCTGAAGGAACGGCTGGGCCGCCGGTTCATCGGATCCTCCAATGTGCTGCTGGCGATGGACGCCGATCTGGAGGCCATCGGCACCAACGCCCATGAGCTGCCGATGGTGCTGGCCGCCCTGGCCGAGGGGGATGAGGGGCTGGCCGCCGCCCCCTATCGCGTGCTGGAGGATTGGCGCAATCATTATGCCGGCAACCTGCTGGTCGTGCTGCCCGATGCCTTCGGCACGGCGGCGTTCCTGCGCCATGCGCCGGACTGGGTGGCGGACTGGACGGGTTTCCGCCCCGACAGCGCGCCGCCGATCGAGGGGGGCGAGCGGATCATCCGCTGGTGGCGGGAAAAGGGACGCGATCCGCGGTCGAAGCTGCTGATCTTCTCCGACGGCATGGATGTCGACAGCATCAAGGCGACCTACCGGCATTTTGCCGGGCGGGTGCGGATGAGCTTTGGCTGGGGCACCAACCTCACCAATGATTTCAGGGATTGCGCGCCCTTTGCCACGACCGGGCTCGATCCGATCTCGCTGGTGTGCAAGGTGGTGGAGGCCAATGGCCGCCCGGCGGTGAAGCTGTCCGACAACCCCGCCAAGGCGACAGGCGAGCCGGAGGAGATCGCCCGATATTTGCAGGTTTTCGGGGGAGAGGGACGTCTGGAGAAGGAAGTGGAGGTCTAAGGGCGGCAGGGGCCAGGCTGCCGCGATTGATCCTTTCCCCCCACCCGGACGTTCCACGAAGACAGGAGCCATGACGACCCGATGACCGATACGCGCGCTCGCATCAACGCCATCGGGTGCGCCGTCCCCGCGCTGGACATGCATGCACCCTTCATTCGCTGGGCGACCGGCCAACTGGACGATCCGCGCGAGCGCCGGCTGTTCCAGCGCATGGCGGAGCGGTCCGGCATCGGGCATCGCTGGTGCGTGCTGCCGCCGACCGCCGAGGGCGGATCGCCGGTCGATCCCGGCGGCTTCTACGCGGGCGAAATGCCGCCGACCTCGCTGCGCATGCGCTGCTATGCCGATCATGCGCCCCGCCTGGCGATGGAGGCGATCGCGCGGTTGAGGGCGCAGGTGCCGCTCGACCGGATCAGCCATCTGGTGGTGGCGAGCTGCACCGGCTTCGTCGCCCCCGGCATCGACCAGATCATTGCCGAACGGCTGGGGCTGGAGGGGGTCGAGCGCACATTGGTCGGCTTCATGGGCTGCTATGCGGCGGTCGCGGCGTTGCGGACGGCGCGGCACATCGTCCGGTCGGAACCCGATGCGCGGGTGCTGGTGGTGACGGTCGAACTGTCTTCCCTGCATTTCCAGCCGGAATGGCAGATCGAGCGGCTGCTGATGATGCTCCAGTTCGCGGACGGCGCGGCCGCCGCTCTGGTGACGGGGGAGGACGCCGGCGTCGCGATCGACCGGCCCTTCTCGCTCAACCTCGCGGATTCGGCGGAACTGATCCGCTGGGACATAGGGGATAGCGGCTTTGTCATGCACCTGTCCGGAGAGGTGCCGGGGCGCATCCTGACGGCGCTGGGCGATCCCTCGGTGCGCCGCCGCCTGTGGGGAAGCGACGATATGGCCGGGATAGACCGATGGGCGGTGCACGCAGGCGGCCGGTCGATCCTGGACGCGGTGGAGCAGGGACTGGACCTTAGCCGCGATGCCCTGGCGCCGTCGCGGAGCGTGCTGGCGCGGTTCGGCAACATGTCCTCCTCCACCCTGATGTTCATCCTGCACGACATGCTGGCGGACGCGGGGCGGGGGGTGGCGCTGGCCTTCGGACCGGGACTGGCGGCCGAAGGATTCCGTTTCGAAGGGCTGGCATGACGGCGCGCCTGCCCGCTCTGGTCGTCGGTGGCGGACCGGCGGGCGCGGCGGCGGCGATCGCCCTGGCTCGGGCGGGGGCGCAGGTGCATCTCCTCGACCGCCGGAGCGGCCCGCATGATGGCGTGTGCGGCGGCTTCCTCGGCTGGGATGCGCTGGCGGCACTGGGCGATCTGGGTGTCGACGCGGTCGCGCTGGGCGCGCGGCCGATCCGGCGGTTGCGGCTGGTGGCGGACGGCCGGCATCTGGAACTGCCGCTGCCCCATGTCGCGGCGGGGCTGTCGCGGCGGACGCTGGACGAAGCGCTGATCGCGCGCGCGGCGCG
>NZ_LXYF01000086.1:0-14107 GCF_002894065.1 Sphingobium sp. SA916 | reverse complement strand
CTCCACCTTACCGATGAGCCCGGTGGCCACCGAGATCGAAATCGCATGGGGTGCGGCATGCCCCACCCCATGCGATCATCTCAATCTACACCAGAAATTACACCACGAGCGCGGACGCTAACGAAGACTGAGCGTCCGATAAGGATCGATGTTCCAAATTGCAGCCAGTGGTCGAAAGCGTGGCCTGCTATCGGATTGTCGCCGGTTCCAGCCATCCGCGATAATGGACCAGCCGCCCGATCAGGGGCAATGCGATGGGCACATCGAAATGGAAGCGCCCGCCTTCGGCCCATTCGCGGGCGGACGAACGCGGGGCAAGCCATGTTGGCAGGGGCAGGGGACCGATCCACCAACGCCGCATGATCATGGTCAATCCCTGAGCGTCGCCGGGAAGATCGAAGGCGAAGCGGAACGGGCCGAAGCGCTCGACAAGCCAGCGGCCCCGTTGGCTGAGGTGGCTCTGAAAGCGTCGCCCTCCAAAATTGCGGGTCCAGCTTTCGCGGCCGTCGGCTTCATGGAAATGAACATGCAGGCGATGAGTACCGGCTTTGGGAAAGCCCACGATCCGCGCGATCAATGCCGCGGCCGGGTTCGACGCGCCGGTCACCGTGGCTTCGCCCGCTGCGCCGCCATCGCGAAACACATCATGAATGGCGCGCACCTCCGGGGGGAGCTGTCCGAAGCGATCACCCATGATGCGGTCATATAGGGGCGGCGGAGCAGGCAGTTCCGCCGTATCATGCTGGATGGCCAGCTTTTCGAAGGCATCGGCATAATCGCTCAGCGTCAGCGCCTCTGCGGCATCGCGGGCGCCTGCGGCTTCCTGTCCCGACAGGATGCGCGCTACTATGGGCGCCACGGACAATGTCGGTATTTCCGGGCCATCGCCCCGGTCGGCGATCAGCGTCCATCGGCGCTCGACCTTTTGGCCAGCCACGTCACCGAACAGGCGCACGATCATGGCGGAGCGATCGCTGCCCAGCGACCGGGTCAGGGATTGGAGAGGGTGAAGGAAGCGCGCGAGCGGCGCGAGAGTCGCGACGAGCCGCCAACGCACCAGCCAGCTGGCGAGCCAGAGCGCCCAATTCTGGAACCGGAGTTCCGTACCCGCCCGGAAGGCGACGGCTGGGCGTCCCGCCAGCCTTTCGGGCAGAAGGGCGAGGTCGGGCACATCGACAAGCGCGACCTTGCGACCTGTGATCGCCTCCGTTCCCGCGCATCGGAACTGGACGGAACGCATCTCCTGCCATCCGAAGGCTTTCGCCCAGTGCTGACCGCGCCAGATGCGCAGGGGCTGGCCGACCTGTCCTGCTATGGCGGCGGAAACCGCCGGACCTGCCGTCGCCTTGTTGGATGCGCTGATCGCCATCTCGACCGCGCGCACCCTGTCCATGCCTTGCGCCAGATGACGCACCGCCGCGCCCGACAGCGCCGGCACGCTCGAAGCGCCGGAGAGGAGGATGACGCCTGCGGCTCTGGCGGCATCGTCCAGCGCCCCGATGCCGCACACGAAATCGCGGCTGTCGGCGATGTCGACATAGTGAACCCCGGCAGCAATGCAGGCTTTGGCGATGGCATGATCCATCGCCTGAAAGGGGCCTGAGGCATCCACCACTATGTCCGGCCTATGCTCCTCCAATGCGGTGGCGATCCGACTGCGATCCAGTGCCAGCGGCATCAGGCTGGGCGCATCCCCGCAAAAGGCGCGGGCCTTGTCGATGGACCGTCCAGCGACCAGCACCTCATGCCCTGCAGCGGCGAGACGCCGCGCGATGCGCCCGCCAAAGCCGCCATAGCCGCCAAGGAGCAAGATTCGGCTCACAGGATGCGGCGGGCCTGTTCCGTTGTCGGGATCCAACAGGTCGACCGCTTCCCGAACAGCCGATAACGATGGCGCGCAATCCAGCGATAGACGGGATCGCGCAGCCAGCGCGGAACGATACGGAATGCCGCCAGCCTATTCCAGGGGCGGTCCAGACCCGCCCATATGGCCAGCACCGCATCGCTGTCCCGCAAGGCGCGGCCGTCTTCCACCACGATCAAGCTTTCCGGATTGGCCGGGTCGATCCCGAACTGGCGGTAGAGCGCGGCCCCAATGTCACCTTGCATGGACGCGAGCCGAAAGCGACCGGCGCGGTCATGGCGCAGCACGAAAGCGGCATTGGCCGAGCAGAGCACGCACATGGCGTCGAAGACGATGATGGGGCCGTCGCTATCGCTCGACGCATCGTTCATGCAGCCTCCGCCATGGGCATCCCAACCGTCCAATCGCCATCTAGCCCCAGTGGCGGCAGGGGATTGCCGACCAGCCCGCTGACCATCGCCGCCTGTATGGCGGTGGCCGGCCAGAGCTTGGACAAGGGGCCGACCACGCGGTCGCGGATCAACGGCAGCAGACGGCTGTCCGATTGATAGACCGGGGTGAACAGTGCGGTGAGCCATTGATAGGTCAGCACATGGCGACGGCGCAGTTCGATGGCGTGCCGAATCCCTTCATCGACACCATTCTTCTTTGCTAGACCCTTGGCCAGCGCCCAGGCGTCGAGCAACGCCATGTTGGCGCCCTGTCCCAGCTGAGGGCTGGCGGAGTGCCAGGCATCGCCGATATGGACCAGCGCCGGTCCCACTGGAGCCGCAAGGGTCCGATGGGCGTAGCGGGCGAAGGTCAGTTGGTCAGCATCATGAATCTGATCGAGCAGCGGCATGCAGTCGGGCCATAGCTTGGCAACCTGCGCCTTCCATGGCGCCAGCCCGGCCTCGCGCCAGTCGTCCAGCCGGTCCGCGCGGAGCGACCAGAAGAAAGCAGCCTTGGGCATCGTCGCGCCGGGCGGCGTTCCGATGGGCAGGACTCCCGCCATGACGCTGGCGCGCTCGTAACGCTGCGCGAGTGCGTGGGGATCGAATGCGGCGGTCTGCGGCCAGTCGAGGCTTGCCCACAGTGCGCCATAGGCCAGTTCCCGGCCCGTGGGCGGCGCCAGCGCTGTGCGCGTGCCCAGCGCATCGACGACGAGATCATAGGGGCCACTCGTCTCTCCATCGGCAAAGCACAAGGTGCGTTTGGTTCCGACGGGTGTGCTCCCGGTCATGGTGCGTCCGGTATGGACGGTGATTCCCGCCTGCTGGACGGCGTCATGCAGGATCGCGAACAGGCTGGCACGATGGATGCCAATGCCGAACATTTCCCGGTGGCGAAGGGCCGCATAATGGACGTCGAGGACAATCCGCCTGCCCGCCTTGCCGAAAAGGCGATCGACCCGCGCGCCCCGCGCCCGAGCCTCCTCCAGCAATCCCAATTGAAACAAGACCGCCATGCCCGTGGGCTGGAGCATCAAGCCGGACCCGATGGGTCGAGGCGTATCGAAGCGTTCGAACAGCGTTACATGATGTCCGGCACGATGAAGCAGCAGCGCCGCTGCCAGTCCGCACGGCCCGCAGCCGGCGATCGCAATGTCCAGCCCCCGCATGGTCGCTGTCTAGCTGAGGATACCGTCCTATCCAATAGGAGTGCCACAAGCTTTTAAATCAGCATTCTAGGGCGTGTGGGGATTCAGCCCATCACCCCTCCTTGGCGCCAAACGGACTTTCCTCCCGCCTGACGACGGTGCGGCGTGACAGAGCCGTCCTTACGCGATCCGCCAGCTCCTCGCGACGATAGGGCTTGCCGATCACGTCGAGCCGCGTGCCGCGCGGGATGTCGGCGACCAGATCCTCATTATAGCCCGTGGTCATAAGCACTGGCGTTTCCGGATATAGTTCGTTGAACTTCTCGACCAGTTCCAGGCCGCTCATGCCACCCGGCATGACCATATCGGTGAAGAGCAGGTCGACCTTGATATTCTCAAGCTTCAGGAGGGCTTCCTCGCCGCTTGCGACAGGAATGACCCGGTACCCGATCGCAGCCAGTTGCTCGCTCGCCAGCGCGCGGACATCGTCACTGTCTTCGACCAGCAGGATCGTCTGTCCTCCGGCTTCACCCGAAATCGCCGGCGCTGGCATGGGCCGCACGGGGCCGGACACGGCCTCTTCGGGCGGCGCGACGGGAAAGAGCAGCCGCATCGTCGTTCCCTGCCCCGGCTCGGAGTCGATTTCCAGACGGCCGAGCGACTGCTGCACAAAGCCGTGGACCATTGCCAGGCCAAGGCCGGTGCCGCGCTCCTTGCCCTTGGTGCTGAAGAACGGCTCGGTGGCGCGTTGGCGAACCTCGGCGCTCATGCCATGGCCTTCGTCGCGGATGCTCAATACGACATAATCCCCTTCGGGAAGGCCATGCGCCGCCGCGTTGCCGTTCAGCTTCCAAAGCTCGGTCGCGATCGTCACGGTGCCGCCGCCCGGCATCGCGTCGCGGGCGTTGATCAGGATGTTGAGCACCGCCATCTCAAGATGCGTGGGGTCGATCTGCACCGCCGGGAGCCGACGCTCCAGCGCGGTGACCAGCCTGATCTGCGGCCCCACGGTATTGTCGATCAAATCGCCGAATTCGTGGATCAGCTCGTTCATGTTGATCCGGCGCGGCTCGAGCCGGGTCTTGCGCGCGAAGGCAAGCAACTGGCGCGTCAGCCTCGCGCCGCGCTCGGCAGCCCGGGCAGCATTGCCCAGCATCCGTCGCTGGGCATCGTTCAGATCGTCTCCGAGCACGATGTCGAGATTGCCTGTCACCACCTGCAGCAGGTTATTGAAATCATGCGCCAGGCCGGCAGTCAGTTGTCCGATCGCCTCCATCTTCTGCGCCTGACGAAAAGCCTGTTCAGAGGAGCGCCGACGCGTGACGTCAAGCTGGCTGGCGAAGAAATAGAGGAGCGTGCCGTCGTCATCATAGACGGGCGCCACGAACACCGCGTTCCAGAAGGGACTGCCGTCGCGGCGATAGTTCAGGATTTCGGTGGAAATCGCTTCCTGCGCCCTTACGGCTTCGCGAAGGGCGCGGACGGTTTCCCTGTCGGTGTCGGCCCCCTGCAGGAAACGGCAATTGCGGCCGACGACTTCGCTTTCCTCATAGCCTGTCAGATCGAGAAACGCTTTGTTGGCGAAGACGATGGGATTGTCGTCCTGGCGCGGATCGGTAAGGATCATCGGCATCCGCGTCATCTGCAAGGCAGCGAAGAACACCGTACCGCGCTGGTCGAGCCCAGGTTCCGCCACGGTCGATCGCTTCCAGTGATGCGTCGGCCGGGCACCTGTCGGACTATAGGAGCTGGTGTCTTCCAGATCGCCGGCTGGCTCGCCGGTCGCTTCGTTGGGATTGACGGGCGCTTCTGCGCCATCCTTGTCGGCCACGGGCTACCTCAAATCAGTTTCAACATCGCAATAAATCTTCACCGGCGATCTGGTTGCCATGAGTCTTCGATCGAGATTATCGGCCCGGTCCCACCGTCCCGTCTGCAACCAGTTCAGGCGTTTTGCGTTTGCGTCCAGCAT
Organism: Sphingobium sp. SA916; assembly: GCF_002894065.1. Classification (NCBI taxonomy): domain Bacteria; kingdom Pseudomonadati; phylum Pseudomonadota; class Alphaproteobacteria; order Sphingomonadales; family Sphingobiaceae; genus Sphingobium; species Sphingobium sp. SA916. The sequence goes on along the minus strand of NZ_LXYF01000086.1, from coordinate 8,692 downwards.
CAGAAGAATTTTTTCCCGGGGGATCGATGAAAAAGCCAGAACCGTCGCGCGCGATCAGCGCTGACGAATGGCGCCAGATCGTCGATGGCGCGGTTGGCACGGCGATCGTCACCACCGATCTCGAAGGCCGGGTGACGAGTTGGAACGAGGGCGCGTCCCGGATGCTGGGCTGGACCGCCTCTGAGGTTCTGGGCGAGACGCTGGAGCGCCTGTTCCCTCCCGGAGAGGGCGCCTCGGCGCTCCGACAAGAGATGACCGACGCGCTGACCGTCGGCCGTGGCGGCGGAACGGAAGGTTGGCGCATTTGCCGCGACGGATCGCAGATATGGGCCGTAGGCGAAATGTCGCCGATCCGCGATCAGGCTGGTTCCGTGGTCGGATTCACGAAGATTTTGCATGATCGCACGAAAAGCAGGGAAGCGCAGGAGGCGATCTCCGAAGAGCGGCGCGCGCTGGAGATACTCAATCGGGCCGGCTCCGCGCTGGCGGCCAAGACCGATCTTCAGGAACTCGTCCAGATCGTCACCGATGCGGGGGTCGAGCTGACCGGCGCCGAATTCGGCGCCTTCTTCTACAATGTCGAGAATGAGGCCGGGGAGAGCTACATGCTCTACACCCTGTCCGGGGCGCCGGCCGAGGCCTTCTCCAAATTTCCGATGCCGCGCAACACATCGGTGTTCGCGCCGACCTTCTCAGGCGAAGGGATCGTTCGCTCCGACGATATAACCAGGGACCCGCGTTACGGGCAGAATGCGCCACGCAAGGGCATGCCCGAGGGGCATCTGCCCGTGCGCAGCTATCTGGCCGTGCCGGTCATTTCGCGTAGCGGAGAGGTGATCGGGGGCCTGTTCTTCGGCCATGCCGATATCGGCGTCTTCGACGATCGGTCGGAACGGGGCCTGGAAGGCCTGGCGGCCGAGGCGGCCGTCGCAATCGATAATGCCAGGCTGTTTCAGGCGCTCGAACGCGAACTCACACAACGGCGGAAGGCGGAGAGCGAGCTGGCCGACAGCGAAGCGCGCTTGCGGCTGGCCACTGAAGCGGCTGAAATCGGCACCTGGGACTACCACCCCGCCTCGAACGAACTTCGGTGGGACGTTCGGTGCAAGCAACTCTTCGGTTTATCCCCGGAGGCGGCAGTCACCTATGCGGGCTCCTTCATCGCGGGAATTCATCCTGACGACCGGGAGCGCGCGGATGAGGCCGTCCGGCGAGCGATCGATCCCGAGGGCATGGGCCGCTACGACATAGAATATCGCACCATCGGTATCGAGGACGGACGGCAGCGGTGGATTTCCGCGAACGGCCGCGCGATCTTCGATACCGACCAGGGAACGCGGTTTGTCGGGACCGTGATCGACATTACCGAGCGGAAGGCGACCGAGGACAGGTTGCACCAGCTTAACGAGCGGCTGGAAGAACAGGTCGAGGCCGAAATCCGCAAACGCGCGGAAGCGGAAGAGGCGCTGCGCCAGTCGCAGAAGATGGAGGCGATAGGACAACTCACCGGCGGGATCGCCCACGACTTCAATAACCTGTTGGCAGGCATCATCGGCAGCCTGGAAATCATCGAAAGGCGCCTTTCCGAAGGCCGGACCGAGGGTATAGAGCGCTTCATCAACGGTGCGCAGACCTCCGCCCGGCGCGCCGCGGCGCTGACCCAGCGGCTCCTCGCCTTCTCTCGTCGCCAGACCCTCGATCCCAAACCGACCGACGTGAACCGGTTGGTCTTCGGTATGGAGGACCTCATCGCCCGCACCGTCGGCCCGGCCATCAAGGTCGAGGTCGTCGGCGCCGCGGGCCTCTGGCCAACCAGGATCGACACCGTCCAGCTTGAAAGCGCGCTCCTCAATCTCGCCATCAACGCTCGCGACGCCATGCCCGACGGCGGCAAACTGACGATCGAGACCGCGAACAAGTGGCTGGACAATCGCGCCGGGCGGGAACGCGACCTGCCGCCGGGGCAGTATATCTCGGTGTGCGTCACCGACACGGGGACAGGCATACCGAAAGACATCGCCGACCGGATATTCGATCCGTTCTTCACGACCAAGCCGATCGGCCAGGGCACGGGTCTGGGTCTTTCGATGATCCATGGTTTCGTGCGGCAGTCCGGCGGCCAGGTTCGCGTCTACAGCGAAGCGGGGCAGGGAACGACGATGTGCCTCTATCTGCCCCGCTACTCCGGCGATGTCGCGGACGACGCCGCGGCGGCGGAATCGCCGATCCCGGAAACGGGCGCCGGGGAAACCGTGCTCGTGATCGACGACGAACCGACCGTTCGCATGCTCATAATAGAGGTGCTCGAAGAGGCTGGATATGTCGCACTCGAAGCCGAAGATGGCCCTTCAGGGTTGAAAATCCTTCAATCCGACGTCCGGGTCGACCTGCTCATCACCGATGTCGGATTACCCGGAGGCATGAACGGCCGACAGATCGCCGACGCGGCCCGCGTCGGTCGCCCGGACCTGAAGGTGCTTTTCGTAACCGGGTTCGCGGAGAATGCCGCTGTCGGCAACGGTCATCTTGAGAGGGGCATGGAGGTTATCACCAAACCATTTGTGATGACCGAACTCGCGAACAAGATCACCGACATGATCGAACATCGGCACCTAGGCGCCTGATCGACGCCGATCTCCGGCCGCATCGGTCAAAGGTCATCTTGAGGGGCGTGGCATGAGACAGCTGACCGTCCGGACCTGAGGACCGAAAATTAGGAATAGCGCGTTGTTTTCGTCTGTTTCTATGGCTCCTTACTGCCAGACGGCATATTCACCATGGGGATGGACGACAGCCAGCAGCCGATCGTGCCCCGGCCCCGACCATAGCCGCAGTTCGAACTGCCGCGCGGTCTCATTCAGTTCCATCCGGAGCCAGAAGAACGGCGCATCGGCCGTCGCGGCAGCGGCATGGCTCTCCAACGTCGCAAGGATTTGCGCCTGCTCGACCGGCAGGATATATTGCCAGACCACCGAGTGGAACACGACCGTCGCGAAGCCCGTCTTAGGTGCCGCGCGCTCCACGAAACGCGCTGCATTCTCCGCCTCGACCACCAGCGAACCGCTTTGACCCAGCGCGACCGCCGCCTGCAGGCGTTCCATTCTCTCCCGCTGCTCAGCCCAGCAATAGGACAGCAGACGGGTGGCATCGGCCGTCTGCCGGATGTCGATCGGGCGACGGTCGCAGGCATGCCGCTCCGCCACGATCAAGTCCCGGTCCAGCGAGGGTGCCGCTCCTTCCCATCGGCTTGGGACAATCACGGAACTGGCCGGATCGCCCCAGATCGTCCCGCCGATCTCATAGCGAAACGCATCCCACAGGCTGTTCAGCCCCGCGCTCGCGCCCAGTTCAAAGCAGCGTAGCGGGAGCCCGGCCTCGCGCTCGATCGTCAGGAACCCGCCCAGCAGGCATGCCGAGCGCCGCACCTCATTGGTCTGCGGCTCATGTGTCAGAATGGCGGCCACCGGCCCGGCATGGTCGATCAGCACCTGCTCCGCCGTCACCCAGGCCTGTTCCGGTTCCTCTGCCGCAGGCGGGTAGCAGGCTGCCAGAGCGGGCGCTTGCCCGCTCAGCACCAGATAATGCAGGCTCGCCAGCAGCCGGAGCGCGACGGCATCGCGCACCAGTCGATCGGCCGGAACCCCGCTCCAGTCCGCCAGCAGATGCGACACTATCCCGCCCGGGATGATGGCCCTGCCCGCCCGTTCCAGCACAGCCGCGCTGAACGGCGCACCCAGCGTCGCGCAGGCATGAGATTGGCGTTCAAAGGCTTCCAAAAGCGTGTTCGACATGGCGATCTCCCGGATATTCGCTTGCCCGGAAAAGCCCCCATCGACATTGATCGGTCAATCTTGATAAATATAATCAATATGAAAGAGAGCGATTGGATATCCGCCGAGGAGGCGCAGTTGCGCCTGGGCGTTCGCGCGCAGACGCTCTATGCCTATGTCAGCCGCGGGCATGTTCAGGTGCGTGCCCATCCAGCGGACGCGCGCCGCAGCTTGTATCGAGCGACCGATGTGGATGAACTCGCCGTCCGCAACGGGCGCAGCCGCAAGCTGGCGGATGTGGCGTCCGCCGCCATCGCCTGGGGCGAGCCCGTCCTGAGTTCGGCGATCACCACGGTGCGCGCCGGCCGTTTCTTCTATCGCGGCCATGATGCCGTCGGACTAGCGGAGGATCGGCCGCTCGAAGCCGTCGCTCGCCTGCTGCTCGGCGAAGACCAACCCGGCGCCGACAACATGGAGCGAACCCCACCGCCCGACCATGTCGATCTCCACCATCGCCTCTACCAGATGCTGGCGGGGCGTGCCGCGGCCTCGCCGCCGATGCTGGGGTCGAGCGACGGTATGATTGCTGCCGAAGCGGCGCTGCTGCTGGACCTCATCGCGGATGCGGCCGCTGGCGCTGTCCTGCCCGGCCCGATCCATCAGCGGCTGGCGAACAGTTGGGGCGCCGACCCCCATGGCGCGACGGCTGACCTCATCCGCCGCATGCTGATACTGGTCGCCGATCATGAATTGAACGCCTCCACTTTCGCGGCGCGTGTGACTGCATCGACCGGCGCCTCGCTGGCCGCCGCTGTCCTGTCCGGCCTTTCGACGCTTTCCGGCCCGCGCCATGGCGGCATGAGCGCCATGGCGCGGCGTTTCGCCGCCGAAGCCGAGCTGCATGGCGCGCGGGACGCTGTCCACGCGCGGCTGGTTGAGGGGCGGTCCCTGCCGGGTTTCGGCCATCCACTCTATCCGCAGGGCGACATAAGGGCGAAAGCGCTGCTCGACGGCTTCGAACTGCCCGCCTCGCTGGCGGCATTGCGGGCAGCGGCGAAGGATCTGGCCGATGTCGAACCCAATATCGACTTCGCCATGATGGCTATCTGCCTGTCCTGCGGCATGCCTGCCCAGGCGCCCTTTGCCCTGTTCGCGACAGCGCGCAGCGCAGGCTGGATCGCCCATGCCGTTGAACAAAACCGGACGGGCAAACTGATCCGGCCTCGTGCTCGCTATGTGGGGCCGGAACCGCTGATCGGGTCGGATTGACGGACCGGGCCTTGGCCGCGACACGGCTGTGCTTCAAGCCTCCATGCGGTCCGGCGTGTCTCCCTTGGCGACCCGCAGCAGCAGATAGCCAAGCAAGCCGGAAAGCAGGGAGCCGGCGAGGATGCCGATCTTGGCTTCGGCCTGGAGCATCGCGTCGTTCGAAAAGGCGAGAAGCGTGATGAACAGGCTCATCGTGAACCCGATCCCGCACAGGAGCGCCGTGCCCAGCATCTGGAGGCGGCCCGCATGAGCAGGCATGTCGGCCATGCCGAGCCGGATGGCGAGCATCGATGCGCCGAACACACCCACCACCTTGCCGACCAGCAGGCCTAGCCCGACGCCCAGCGTGACCGGCGCGACAAGGGCCTCCGCCCGAAGGCCGAGAAGGGGAACGCCCGCATTCACCAGCCCGAAGAGCGGCACGATCAGGAACCCCACCGGCCAGTGCAGCAGATGTTCGAGCCGATGGAGCGGGCTATGTTCCTCCAGATCCGGTTTGCCGGGCGTCCCTTGCAGCGGAATGGCGAAGGCGAGGATCACGCCCGCCAATGTCGCATGGATGCCCGAGCGCAGGACGAAGAGCCACAATAGCGTGCCGATGAGCAGATAGGGAATGAGCCGGCGCACGCCGGAACGATTGAGCGCGAACAACAGGATGGTGACGGCCGCCGCGCCGCCGAGGTCGATCAGCGAGAGTTTTGCCGTGTAGAAGAAGGCGATGATGACGACCGCGCCAAGATCGTCGATGATGGCGAGCGCCGTCAGGAAGACGCGCAAGGAAATGGGAACGCGGTTGCCCAACAGCGCGATCACGCCCAGTGCGAAGGCGATGTCCGTCGCCGCCGGGATCGCCCATCCCCGCGCGGTCGCACCGCCGTTCAACGCCAGATAGACGAGCGCAGGCACCGCCATGCCGCCCGCCGCCGCAATGCCGGGCAATATTCGACGGGGCCAGGTGGAGAGTTGCCCGTCCATCACCTCCCGCTTGATCTCCAGCCCGACGAGCAGGAAGAAGACCGCCATCAGCCCGTCATTGACCCAGTGATGCAGGGACAATGGGCCAATCCGGCTGTGCAGCAGATGTTCATAAGCCCGACCGAGGGGTGAATTGGCGATCAGCATCGCCAGCGCGGCCGCGACCATGAGAATGATTCCGCCGGAGGCCTGTCCTTTGAGAAACTGGCGCAGGGCGCTGAGCGGCTTCACACGCAAGAGGGCCATCGAGAAAACTCCCGGCAAGTCATCAGCCCGCTGGCGGCCCGACCAACGGCTATCAACCTGCCCGCCCGACAGCCGAAGCGAACACCCGTCGCCGCTATGGCAAATGCGCTCGCGGCGCACAACCGTATCCGAAGTCAGGCGACGGATCGCGGAGGATGAGGAGGGAGCATGGGACGCTTTCCTGATCCCTGAACCGGGCGCGGCAACCGAATCGACGCTGTCGCCTCTTCCGCATGCAATGGATTGTGCTCGATCAATGATGATCGGCCCAACGGTCTGCTACCCTTGCCGGGCAGGTGGGGCAGTGAACGCCACCAGCACCGATGCGGTCAACGGCTCGCAATTGCAGGCGACGAACGACCTTGTCGCCCAGAACAGCGCGGCCATCGTCCAGCTAGGCTATGATCTTGCGATATTGAACGATCTGGCCGTCAAATATCAGGATGGGACGAAATCCTCCATCATCCTCGGCGGCGCAGGCGGCACGGCCATCGCCAATCTGGCCGCCGGCACCACGAGCAGCGACGCGGTCAACCTGTCGCAGTTGAGCAGTTCGGGGAGCGGCGGAGGCGGCGGCGGCGGCGGTGGCGGTGCGGCGCAGGACGCGCTGCCCTATGATCCGGCGATCCAGGCCTATAATGCCGCGCGCGGCGGCGTCGACCAGAAGATCGGCGGCGTTGCCGCGGGCGAACTGAGCGCGGCATCGGCCGAGGCGGTCAATGGCGCGCAACTCTACGCGACCAATGTGCAACTGGCCTATAATGTGACCGCCATCACCGACCTTCAGGAAGCAAGGGCAGGGTATCTCCAGGTCAACAACAGCTCCGGCCATGCCAAGCCCGTCGCGAGCGGCGCGGACACGCTGGCCGCGGGGGCGGGCGCCGTGGCGTCCGGCAGCGGCAGCCTGGCCCTGGGCACGCAGGCGCAGGCGATCGCGCGGGGCAGCGTCGCGCTTGGCTATGCTTCTGTCGCCGACCGGGCCAATACGGTGTCGGTCGGCAGCGCTGGGGCGGAGCGGCAGATCACCCATGTCGCCGACGGCATCGCTCCGACCGACGCGGTCAATCTGCGCCAGCTGCAAGGCGGAATGGGGCAGGCGGTGGATGCCGCCAACGCCTATACGGATGTGCGCTTCAATCTGTTCGACAGCGGCCTGCGCAATTTGCGCCGCGATGCGGAGGGCGGCATCGCCGCGTCCATGGCGATGGCTGGCATACCGCAATTTTCCGAGGCCGGCGGCGGCACCCTGGGCCTGGGCGTCAGCACGTGGCAGGGCGAACATGCGGTCGCCATGGGAATATCGAAGGTGTCGGATAATGGCCGTTTCATAATGCGGGCGTCCGCAACCTATAACAGCCGCAATCAGGGAGGCGCCAATGCCGGCATGGGCATCGCGTTCTGAAAGGCGCCGGTATCTGGCCCTGCTGGCACTGGTCCTGTGTCCGTCGCCCGCGGCGGCGGCCGAGCCGGACTTTCTGCCGGACATCGCGCCCTTGTCGGATTTCCCCGATCCCGGTCGCGCCACCCGCCGCGAGGGTGTGTTTCTGTTGCCCCAGACGCCGCGCCTGTTAACGCCCGGCATGACCAAGCGGCAGGTCTATGCCTTGCTGGGCGTGCCCCATTTCCATGAGGGTTTGATTGGTGAGCGGCGCTGGAACTATATCCTTGATTTCTATACCGGTTCTGGAACGGAATATCGGATTTGCCGCCTGCAATTGCATTGGGACCGCAGGATGCGCCTCGAAAAAATGGCCTGGAGCGACAAGGTGTGCCGGGACATGGTCTACGCGCCGCCGCAACCGCTGGCCGGCGATCCGCAACGCCCGGTTACGGTGCGGAAGCTGCCGACGCTCACGGTCTATTTCGATTTCGACAAGGCCGATGTGCGCGAAGACGCGCATCGCGAACTGACCGCATTCCTGCAGGGGAGTGAGCGAAGCATCCAAAAGCTGTCGGTGACGGGTTTTACCGACAGCGCGGGGCCGGATGCCTATAATGACCGGCTGAGCCTGATGCGGGCGGATGCCGTGGCCAGGGATCTGGTGGCGATGGGGGTGCCCCTGTCGAACCTCCAGGTCTCCGGAGCGGGGGAGCGCACGCCCGCGCACCGGTCCGAGGGAGGCGCTGCCGATCCTCTCAACCGGCGGGTGCTGGTCCGCATGATGTCGAATGACGAATGATGATAAATCCCTGCGCTTCGTAGCCGGATCGCTGGCATGTCCGGCAAAGCCGGTGCGCGGGAGCGATGGTCGCTGCGTCCCGCCGAAAAGCTAGAGCCATCGACATTCAGCCCTGACGGCCTGCAAATGACGCTTTTCCGTGCTTCCGGTGCTCACCTACTTTGAGTAGGCTGCGCTCCGGGTCACGGAAAACCACCATTTTACCTTCGGTGGCCTTCGGCTCGGCTCGTCATCTTCTGAATGTCGATTGGC